>NZ_JBSOPZ010000034.1:0-82657 GCF_053763515.1 Streptomyces mabaensis | reverse complement strand
AAGGCCCTCACCTGTTCAAGATCCCTCAGCCGAGACCTGGCTCACCCGTCCACAACCTCCCAGGACAGAACACCTAGCGCCCGCCGCCCCGTCGGCCACTCGTCGGCCGGGGGGTGTTACGAGCGCTTCGACCAGGGCCATTTGAGGCCGCCGGGCCGCTTCCCGGCCGGGTCGTACTCGTACTTCCAGCCGGTCTGCAGTCCGAGCCGCCTGGTGTGCCCGGCGGGTACTCGGTGGTACACGAGCACGGTCGGCGGGCCGCCCCCGGCGTCCGGCACCGGCACCTCGTACACCTTCGGCGGGTGCCCGGTCGGGCCGACCAGTACCGGCAGGACCCGGCCGTCCAGGGGGCCGCCCACGAAGGGCGTGTTCTCGCTTCTCACCCCACCAGTCTCACAGCAGGTGGGCGGCGTCGCCCAGGACGGGGAGCACCCGGCGGGCCAGCACCCCCACCGGGCCGTCGGCGGTCTCCAGCGCGAGCGCGGCCCGTGCCGCCGCCGCGGTCTGCGGGTCGGTGGCGGCGGTCGCCGTCAGCAGGGCGACGAAATGGTCGACCAGCCAGTCCCGCAGCTCACCGACCGGTGGCTGCTTCTCCTCGTCCAGCCAGATGAGCGACGCGGCCTCGACGGCGGTGATCCAGGTGCGGACCATCATCCGCAGCCTGACACCGGGCTCCGGGACGGCGAGGTGCACCAGGATCTGGTCGGCGGCGGTCCTGCGCACCTCGTCGACGATGGCGGTGGTACGAGAGGTCTCGGCGACGCTGCCGCCCTGGAGCAGCGCGCTGAACCCGGCGTCGTGCTGGTCGACGAACGCGAGATAGCGGTCCAGCGCGCGGCACAGCCGCTGGGTCAGCGGACCGGTCTGCGGCTCGGCGAAGCACAGCTCCAGCTCGTCGGCGGCGGAGCGCAGCGCGGACTCGTACAACTGCTGCTTCCCGCCGGGGAAGTACCGGTAGACCAGCGGCCGCGACACCCCCGCCGCCTCGGCGACGTCGTCGAAGGAGACCTCCTCCGGGGCACGGTGCGCGAAGAGCGAGAGAGCGGCGTCGAGGAGCTGGACGCGCCGCTCCTCAACACTGAGCCGTCGGTACGCGCGGGTGGCCGCCGGAGTCGTCGGGGTCATGCCCGGCAGCGTAACCGCACACTTCACCGGCCGGGCCCGCAGCCCGGAGGACGGCTGCGGCCTGCGGCCCACGCCCCGCCGAGCGGGGTCACGCGAGGAGTCCCGAGCTCTTCCACAGCCTGCGGCCCACCCCGCGCATACTGTGCCGATATGCGGCTGCCGCCGCGTGGCGATGTCGTCGGCGGCGCGCCGGCCGGGGTCACGCGAGGAGTCCCGAGCTCTTCCACAGCCTGCGGCCCACCCCGCGCATCACGCCGATGTCATCGAGGAAATCGGTGAGCCGCTTCGCGCCCGTCTGCATGATCTCCCGGCGGTGGCCGCTCTCCTTGACCTGGGCGACCGCCTCGCGCCGGTCCAGGCCGACGTTCGTGTAGACCTGCGGGTTGACGAAGGCGACCGAGAACACCCGGGCCGCCTCGCCCGAGCTGATCCGGGTCAGCTCCTGCTCCCAGCGCGGCGCGGTGACCATCTGGCGCCGCAGCTCCTCGCGTGCGTACCGGACGTGCCGCGCCTCCTCCACCACGTGGATACGCGTCACCCCGCGCACCAGGGTCTGGACGCGCTCGTCCGGGAAGGTGAGCCGCTGCATCCAGTCGAGGATCTCCTCGCCGAGGAGTGTGCAGGCGAAGGAGCCCGGGGTGGTCGAGACGGTCTTCAGGACGCGGGCGAGGTTGTGGTTGAGCTTCGAGACCGGGTACGCCGGGGCGCCGCCCTTCTGGATCATGCGGGCGAACATCATCGAGTGCCGGCACTCGTCGGCGATCTCGGTGAGGGCGTAGCGGACGTGGTTGCTGGTCAGCGACTTGTCGTAGATGTGGCGGACCAGCAGCTGCATCAGGATGATCTCGAACCAGATGCCGAGCGAGGCGAGCGAGGCCGCTTCGTGCCGGGCCAGTTCCATCCGCTGCTCCTCGGACATCTTCCGCCACAGCGGGGTGTCGTAGAGGGAGACCAGCTCCGGCGGCCAGAACCACTTGCCCTTCTCGACCGGGGCGTCCCAGTCGAGTTCGGTGTCCGGGTCGAAGGAGTGCTTGGCGGAGGACTCGAGCAGCCGCTCGGCGACCTGCTCGCGGTCCTTGAGCAGGCCGAGCGCGTCCCTGAGCGCGCGGTGGTCGGGCACGGTGCGGTCGGTCACGGTCGTCATGTCTGCGGGCACCTCGAGCAATGGGTTACCGGGGGTCAGCACTTATGAGACTGCTTGTCAGCAAGGGCGTCAATCCCCTGTGCGCGACTTGTTGACTACGCGTCTACCAACGTGTGAACCTGCCAACCATCCAGTCCTGTACGGCAGTCCGTGAGGCGAAGGAGACGGCAGTGTCGACGCGCGAGCTGTACGTGAACGACCCGGGGGACCCGCGCTGGGAGGTCCCGGCCTCCGGCGCGGCCCGCTTCAGCTGGGACTACGACGACGGCCGAGACCGTCTCCTCGCCCTCTACCAGAAGGGAAAGGACAAGCAGTGGGACGGCGCCACGCGCATCGACTGGGACCTGGAGGTCGATCCGTACGACCCGCTCGGCACCCCCGACGAGGCACTGAACCTCTACGGCACCCGGCACTGGGCCAAGATGACCGAGAAGGACAAGGGCGAGCTGCGCCGGCACTACACCTCCTGGCAGTTCAGCCAGTTCCTGCACGGCGAGCAGGGCGCGATGGTGTGCGCGGCGCGGATCGTCGAGTCCGTACCCGACCTGGACGCGAAGTTCTACTCGGCCACCCAGACCATGGACGAGGCCCGGCATGCCGAGATCTACGGCCGCTTCCTGCACGAGAAGGTCGGGATGCTCTACCCGATCAACGACAACCTCCAGGGGCTGCTGGGCGACACCCTGCGCGACTCGCGCTGGGACATGCCGTACCTCGGTATGCAGGTCCTGATCGAGGGCCTCGCACTCGCCGCCTTCGGCATGATCCGTGACACCACCGACAAGCCGCTGCCCAAACAGATCCTGGCGTACGTCATGCAGGACGAGGCCCGGCACGTCGCCTTCGGGCGGATGGCGCTGCGCGACTACTACAAGCAGCTCACCGACGCCGAGTTGCGCGAGCGCGAGGAGTTCGTCATCGAGGGCTGCTACCTGATGCGCGACCGGCTGCGCGGGGTGGAGGTGCTGGAGAACTTCGGCATCGGCCGGAAGGAGGCCGAGGAGCTCTCGGAGCAGTCGGAGTTCCTGCACCTCTTCCGCAAGCTGCTCTTCAGCCGCATCGTCCCGTGCGTGAAGGACATCGGGCTGTGGGGCGAGCGGCTGCAGAAGGCGTATCTGGACATGGGCGTGTTCGAGATGGGGGACTCCAGCCTCGATCTGCTGATGACGCAGGACGAGGAGATCGCGGAACAGCTGGACAAGGAGCGCTTCGCGGCGGAGGAGCGGGCGCGCGTCGCGGAGGTGGAGGCCGCGATCGAGGAGGGCGGTCAACTCTCTGGCTGACCTCCGATGGGCGAGACCTGGGCCCGAGCCGCTGCCGGGCGCTGAGGGGCGCCCGCCGCACTGGTCAGCACCGGAGCGCGGTTCACCCGACGGAGGGGCGATCCGGAGTTCCCGGTGGGTACGCTGGCTGTGCCAGGCAGACTCCGCCGCATGGGAGCAATCATGAGCGCCGCTCGCGAGTACGGGCTGGACGACCAGTACGAGTGGGCCCGCCCGCCGGCCGACGGCTGGACGGCCGACGACCTCGACAGGCTTCCCAACCTGCCTCCGCACACGGAGCTGATCGACGGGAGCCTCGTCTTCAAGAGTCCGCAGACCCACTTCCACATGGCCACCCTGCGCCTGCTGGAGAACGCCTTGCTGGACCAAGCGCCGGAGGACCTCTACGTCGTCCGCGAGATGACCACCAAGCTGGCCAGACGGGACCGGCCGGAGCCTGACCTCATGGTGGTGCCGCACACTGCCCGTACCGGCCCGCGGCAGACCTGGTACGACCCCGACGACATCCTTCTGGCCGTCGAGATCGTCTCCAACGACTCCGTGGAACGTGACCGCGAGGTCAAGCCCCGCAAGTACGCCAGGGCGGGAATCCGGCACTTCTGGCGCGTTGAGGACAGCGACGGGCTCCCTGTCGTATGCGTCTACGAGCTCGACCCCGCCACCCACACGTACGCGGACGCAGGTGTCCACCACAAGCAGCTCAAGCTGGATCTCCCGTTCCCCGTCGACATCGACCTCACCGCCATCAACCGGCCTCGGCGCAAGGCAGCCCCTGCCGAGGGCGCGGGACCCAAGCCCAGCTGATCACTCCCCGTCCGGCGGGCCGGCCGGGAAGCTGGTCCGCAGGGTGAACGCGTGCGGCGTCGGGCCGTGTTCACGCAGATGCAGCAGCCGCTTCTCGGCCTCCGCCACCGTCGGGCGGTGGCCCGCCTCGACCCACCACAGCGCGGTCATGGCCTCCTTCACCCGCTCGAACCACTCGTTGCGGCGGCCCAGCAGTTCCCGGTGCTGCCCCTGGTACATGAACGCGGTCAGCGCGTTCGTATCGCGCCAGACAGTCAGGTTCACGATCATCCAGGAGTCTCCGAACACCGGCACGTCGGTCGCGTTGCCCCCCTCGCTCTGCAGTCGCCAGATGAACCCCTCGGCCTGGTCCGCCACCGCGTTGACCGGGTCGAGGGCGTCGACGAAGTCCTTCAACTCGGGGGAGTCCAGAGGGAATCGGAGACGGGATATGTTCACCTGGGCGAGTTCGTACGCAGCGTTATCCGTCATGGCCGCACCATAACCTCAGCCGGCGCTCACTTGTCGTGCCCGTCCACGAGTGCCGCCGCCATCACCGCCCGGGCGATCGGTGCGGCGCTGCTGCCGCCGCTGATGTCCTGCCGGGCCGCGGCCGCGTCCTCGACCACCACCGCGACCGCCACCGCCGGCGCCGGGGAGTCGTGGGCCTTCGCCCAGGAGATGAACCAGGCGTACGGCGTACCGGCGTTGCCCAGTCCGTGCTGGGCCGTACCCGTCTTGCCCCCGACCTGCGCGCCCCGGATCGCGGCGTGGTGTCCCGAGCCCTCCTCGACGACCCTGACCATCATCCGGCGGAGCTTGCGGGCGGTGGCCGAGCTCATCGCCCGGTACAGCGGTTCCGTTGTGGACCGGGAGACCGGGTGGCCGGCCGCGTCCGTCGTCCGGTCCACCAGACGGGGGGCCTTGATCGCGCCGTCGCCGGCCACCGCCGTGGCGACCATGGCCATCTGCAGTGGCGTGGCCCTCGTGTTGAACTGGCCGATCGAGGACAGCGCCAGCTGGTCCAGGCTCATGTCGGTGTCGAAGTTGCTCCGGGACATGGTGAACGGCATCCGCAGCCCGCCGTCGTTGAAGCCGAAGTTCCGTGCTGTTTTCCCCATCTTCCGCAGACCCACCTTCACCGCGAGGCCGGCCATCACGGTGTTGCAGGAGTACTGGACCGCGTAGGCGAGGGAGGCGTTCTCGCACCCCGGCGCAGCGTTGGGCAGGACCGTGCTGGTGCCGGGCAGCAGGAAGGGATCGGGGGTCCGGGTGGGTGCGTCGGCGTCGCGGACCGTGCCCGTGTCGAGAGCCGCCGCGGCAGTGACGATCTTGAACGTGGAGCCCGGCGGGTACGTCTCCCGGATCGCCCGGTTCAGCATCGGCCGGCTGGGATCGGAGTTGAGCCGCCGCCACTCCTCGGTGACCGCGGCGCTGTTGCCGGAGAGCAGCTGCGGATTGTACGAGGGGCTGCTGACCAGCGCCAGGATCCGGCCGGTGGCGGGTTCGAGGGCGGCGACCGCGCCTCGTCGTCCGGCCAGCCCGGTGTAGGCGGCGCGCTGCATCGACGCCCGGATGGTGGTCGCGACGTGGCCGCCGCGCAGCCGGCCCCGGGTGAGGCCGCTCCACAGTGGCGTGAGCGCGCGGTGGCTGCCCGAGAGGATGGCGTCCTCGGTGTGCTCGATGAAGCTGGTGCCGTACAGCTGCGAGGCGTAGCCGGTCACCGGCGCGTACAGCGGCCCGTCGAGGTACGACCGCTCGTACCGCAGATGTTCCCCGCTGTCCCGGGAGCCGGTGACCGGCTTTCCGTCGACGAGGATGTCGCCGCGCACCTGGGCGTAACGGGCGATGCTGTGGCGGCGGTTGGCCGGGGTGTCGGAGAGCCTGTCGGCCTGGACTACCTGCACCCGGGCGGTGTTGACCAGCAGGGCGACGAGCAGCACCAGGGAGAACAGCACCGTGCGCCGGATACAGCGAGTCATCGGACACACTCCACGGCCGGTGCGAGGATCCCGGTCTCGACCGGCTCGGGCGCCGGCCGCCGCGCCGAGTGGCTGGCCCGGATCAGCAGCGCCACGATGATCCAGTTCGTGACGACGGACGAGCCGCCCTGCGCCAGGAACGGCATCGCCATGCCGGTGAGCGGGATCAGCCCCATCACCCCGCCCGCGATCACGAAGACCTGGAGGGCGAGGATCGAGGCGAAGCCGACGGCGAGCAGTTGTCCGAACGGGTCGCGCAGCAGCAGGCCGGCCCGGTAGCCCCGGTCCACCAGCAGTGCGTACAGCAGGAAGATGGCGGTCAGCCCGACGAAGCCCAGCTCCTCGCCCGCGGTGGCCAGGATGAAGTCCGACTTGGCCGCGAAGCCGATGAGGATGGAGTGACCGGCGCCGAGGCCGGTGCCGAGAATCTCTCCCTCGGCGAAGGCGAAGAGGGACTGGGCGAGCTGCTCGGGGCCCTCGCCCGCGTCGATGGACGCGAAGGGGTACAGCCAGTCCTGGACCCGCTCGTGGACGTGGGGTTCGAGCGAGCCGACGGCCATGGCCCCGGAGGCGGCGAGCAGCAGGCCCACGGCGATCCAGCCGGTCCGGCCGGTGGCGACGTACAGCATGATCACGAAGAGTCCGAAGAACAGCAGCGAGGTGCCGAGGTCCCGTTCCAGCACCAGGACGACCACGCTGATCAGCCAGACCGCCACGATCGGGCCGAACACCCGGCCGGCGGGGAGCTGGAGCTTCCAGAACCTGCGGCCGGTGCACGCGAGGGCTTCCCGGTTGGCCGCGAGGTAGGCGGCGAAGAAGACGGCGAGGAGCATCTTCGCGAACTCACCAGGCTGGAAGGAGAGTCCGCCGATCCGGATCCAGATCCTGGCGCCGTTCACGGCCGGGAAGAGGATCGGCAGGATCATCAGGGCGAGTGCGGCGGCGACCGACAGATAGGCGTACCGCTGAAGGATCCGGTGGTCGCGCAGCAGCACCACGCAGGCGATGAAGAGCGCGACTCCCAGGGTGGACCACACCAGCTGCGCCGGGGCCGCCCGCTCCAGCGGGGTCTCCAGGTCGAGCCGGTAGATGAGGACCAGGCCGAGCCCGTTGAGCAGGACGGCGATGGGGAGCAGGAGCGGGTCGGCGTAGGGGGCGCGCAGGCGCACGGCGAGGTGGGCGAGGAGCGCGAGCGCGCCGAGGCCCGCGCCGTAGCGCAGCGCGTCCGCCGGGATGTGGCCCTGCCGGGTGAGGCCGACGTCGACGTAGCCGTAGACGGAGATGAGGACGGCGCCCAGGAGGAGGCACAGTTCGACGCCCCGACGTTTGCTGGGCAGGCGTACGCCGGGCGGGGGAGCATCCGCCGTCGTTGCGGTCATTCCCGCAACGTAGCAAGCAGCCGAAGCTTATGTCCCTTTATGTCATAGTGTGCCGCTCAGTGCTGGTAGGGATTCTGCTGCCGCATGCCACCCTGCTGCGGGGCCGGTGCCTGGCTGCCGCCGTCGCTCTGCGCCACGAGCTGCTCGGCCTGCTCCTGCGTCACCTGCTGCTCCAGACCGCAGAAGGTGCACTGCGTCCGGTACTTGGTGGAGACGGGGAACAGGGGTACGAAGAACAGCGTGAACTTGGTGACGCGCTTCCTGAGGGTGTGCGCGGCCGGATTGCCGCAGCTGCCGCAGACCAGCGTCAGTACGGCCAGCTGGTGCAGGTACGTCTTGGTGCCGAAAAGTACGATCATGCTCCGGTCCCTCCCGGTTCGGTGGCCGGCCGGCGCTCGACCAGCGGCTACTCCCCAGCGTGTCATGACTGCCGCGCCGGGGTCAGGCCCCGGCCTCGCCGGTGGGCCGGCCGGCCGGCGAGCGCCGCGCCCGCCTCGTTGCGGACGTCCGGGGCCAGCGGGCTGGAGACCACCGGGGTGTCGTAACCAAAAAAACTCGGGCGGCGATGTCGAGAACCCGTGACTGGCTCCGTCCCAGCCTTGAACGCGACCACAATGGGTCGCACAGCACCGAGGAGAACCACGATGGCCAAGTACCTGCTGCTGAAGCACTACCGCGGCGCCCCGGCTCCGGTCAACGACGTGCCCATGGGTCAGTGGACACCGGAGGAGATCTCGGCCCACGTGCAGTACATGAACGACTTCGCGGCCCGGCTCGAGAAGACCGGCGAGTTCGTCGACGGTCAGGCGCTCGCCCCCGAGGGGACGTGGGTCCGGTACGACGGGGAGGGGCGCCCGCCGGTCACCGACGGCCCGTTCGCCGAGACCAAGGACCTCATCGCCGGCTGGATGGTGATCGACGTCGACAACTACGAGCGCGCCGTCGAGCTGGCCGGGGAGCTGTCGGCCGCCCCCGGGGCGGGCGGGAAGCCGATCCACGAGTGGCTCGAGGTGCGCCCGTTCCTGGCCGCTCCGCCCACCATCACGGAGTGACCTCATCAATGAACGAGGCCCTGCTCCGGAGCCTCACACCGAGCGTGCTCGCCATCCTCGTCCGCCGCGGAGCCGACTTCGCGGCGGCCGAGGACGCCGTGCAGGACGCGCTGGTCGAGGCGGTCCGCGTCTGGCCGGCCGACCCTCCGCGGGACCCGAAGGGCTGGCTGGTCACCGTGGCCTGGCGCAAGTTCCTCGACGCGACCCGCGCGGACGCCGCCCGCCGCCGGCGTGAGGACCTCGTCGACGAGGAGCCGGCGCCCGGGCCCGGGCCCGCGGTGGACGACACGCTCCAGCTCTACTTCCTGTGCGCCCACCCATCGCTGACGCCGTCGTCCGCGGTCGCGCTCACGCTGCGCGCCGTCGGCGGGCTGACCACCCGCCAGATCGCCCAGGCATATCTGGTGCCCGAGGCGACCATGGCGCAGAGGATCAGCCGGGCCAAGCGCACCGTCTCCGGCGTGCGGTTCGACCAGCCCGGCGACGTCGCCACCGTGCTGCGCGTCCTCTACCTGGTCTTCAACGAGGGCTACTCAGGCGACATCGACCTCGCCGCCGAGGCCATCCGGCTCACCCGGCAGCTCGCGGCCGCGATCGACCACCCCGAGGTGGCGGGGCTGCTCGCCCTCATGCTGCTCCACCACGCCCGGCGCGCCGCCCGGACCGCGCCCGACGGCAGCCTGGTGCCACTCGCCGAGCAGGACCGCGGCCGGTGGGACACCGAGTCGATCGCCGAGGGCGTCGAGATCCTGCAGGCGGCCCTCGCCCGTGACCGGCTGGGTGAGTTCCAGGCCCAGGCCGCCATCGCGGCACTCCACGCCGACGCGCGCACCGCCGAGGAGACCGACTGGGTGCAGATCGTCGAGTGGTACGACGAGCTCGCGCGCCTGACCGACAGCCCGGTCGTCCGGCTCAACCGCGCGGTGGCCGTCGGCGAAGCCGACGGACCGCGCGCGGGCCTGGCGGCGCTCGCGGCGCTGGACCACTCCCTGCCCCGCCACGCCGCCGTGGCGGCGTACCTCCACGAGCGCGACGGCGACCTGGCGACGGCGGCACGGCTGTACGCCGAGGCGGCCCAGAAGGCACCCAACCTCGCCGAGCGCGACCACCTGACGCGCCAGGCCGCCCGGCTCAACGCCCGCGGGTGTTGCTGACGGGCCGATGCTCACCCATCGGCCCGTACGCGCACGAAACGGGCGGTCTCGTGGCGTCCGGCCGCCTGGCGCAGTTCAACGAGGAGAGGCTCGGTGAGCATGCGCACCGGCCCGTGGTCCGGGTGGTCCGTCAGCTTTCCCAAGCGATCGCGTACCAGCTCGCCCACCTGCCGTGACTGCGTCGGGGTCAAGCGAGGCGACGTCTTCACGGTTCGATCATCGGGAAGCTGAACAAGAAGTGCCTGCGGTCGCTCCACCGGGCCGAAAACGCCGAGGAGCGCGCCATCCCGCGTATCGGAATGCCGGATCTTCCTCCAGGCCCAGGTTCCTCCTGCCCGATAGGGCGAGCTCAGCGTTTTCGCCACGATCCCTTCGACGCCCACGGCTCTCATGTCGCGAAACCAGACATGGGCGGTTTCCTCGTCCAGCGTTGCCAGCACACGCTGGAGGGGTGGACCGACGTCTTGCAACGCGGCTCCGAGCAGCTCCCAACGCTCCCTCAGGGGCAGGGCCCTGACATCCCGGCCTGGCACAGCGAGGATGTCGAACGCGATGTAGGACACGGGGACTCCCAGCCGCTCGCGATCACTGTGGGACCGGAGCAAGTCGGTGAAGCTCAATCGCCCCTCTCGGTAGGCGCACAATTCACCGTCCAGCACGATTCCCGGCGGCAAGTTCTCTCGCAGGTATGCGGCAATCTCGGGGAATTCTCTGGAGAGGTCCCTTCGTGAGCGTGACTGCAAGAAGACCCTTCCGCCCTCGAGGATGAAGGCGAGGGCGCGGAACCCATCGAGCTTTAGGGAGTACTGAAAGCCCTCAGGCGTGCTGTCTTGCTCGGGGATCTCGTCCGCCGGCCGGGGGCGCATGACGTCGACCGGTGGCCGCAGCGGAGGCTCCAGCGCGCTCATGGCAGGGGCCCGGCGTCGTCGCCGTCGATGAGCGGGGCGAGCAGGTCGCCGTACCGCTCCAGCCGGTCCGCGATGTCGTTCGCGAGGAAGACCAGCTGCCCCGGCTCCCGGCACGCCCCGACCTCCTCCCAGGTGACCGGGGCGGACACCGCCGGCGCGGGGCGGGCCCGCAGGGTGTAGGGCGTGGCGGTGGTCTTCGCGGCGGCGTTCTGGCTGAAGTCGACGAACACCTTGCCCGGGCGCAGCACCCGGGCCATCTTGTGCAGCACCAGCCCGGCCAGCTCGCGTTCGGCCTCCTGGGCGAGCCCCTTCGCGTACGCGGACACCCGCTCCGACGGCGTCGGCTCCACCGGCACCACCAGGTGCAGCCCCTTGGACCCGGAGGTCTTCGCGTACGCGTGGAGCCCGTCGGCCGCCATCCGCTCGCGCAGCCACACCGCGACCGCGCAGCACTCCACCACGGTGGCCGGTTCCCCGGGGTCGAGATCGAGGATCAGGCGGTCGGCGACGGCGGGCGCGTCCGCCTGCCACTGGGGCGTGTGGAACTCCACCACCAGGTTCGACGCCCAGACCAGCGACGCCATGTCCTGCACCACGACCTGCTCGGCGCCCGGCGCGTCGGAGCGCGGCACGCTCGCGACCGTCACCCAGGAGGGGGTGCCCGGGGGCGGATTCTTGGTGAAGAACTTCTGGCCCTCCACACCGTCCGGATAGCGCAGGAAGGACACCGGCCGGTTGCGGAGATGCGGCAGCAGCGCCCCGGCGACCGTCGCGTAGTAGTGGAGCACCTCGCCCTTGGTGAACCCGCTCTCCGGATAGATGATCTTGTCCAGATTGCTCAGCGCCAGGCGCCGCCCCTCCACCTCTGTGATCGGCGTCATACGATGAGAATCCCACGTATCGTCTCAAAGCAGGATGAACCGCAGCGGAAGGGAGGAAACATGCGATCCATCTGGAACGGGTCCGTCTCGTTCGGCCTGGTCAGCATCCAGGTCAAGCTGTTGAACGCCACCGAGAACCACTCGATCTCCTTCCGCCAGGTCCACACGACCGACGGCAGCCGGATCCGCTACCGCAAGGTGTGCGAGCTCGACGAGCACGAGGTGACCACCGCCGAGATCGGCAAGGGGTACGAGGACGCGGACGGGACGCTCATCCCGATCACCGACGAGGACCTCGCCTCGCTGCCGCTTCCGACGGCCAAGACGATCGAGATCGTCTCCTTCGTCCCGGCCGCGGAGATCGACCCGCTCCAGATGGACACGGCCTACTACCTGGCGGCCGACGGGGCGCCGGCCGCCAAGCCGTACACGCTCCTGCGGGAAGCGCTCCGGCGCAGCGAGAAGGTCGCCATCGCCAAGTTCGCGCTGCGTGGCCGGGAACGCCTCGGCATGCTGCGTGTGGTCGATGACGTGATCACGATGCACGGACTGCTCTGGCCGGACGAGATCCGCGAGCCCGAGGGCATCGCGCCGGAGAAGGATGTCGCCGTACGGGACGCCGAACTCGACCTCGCGGACGCCCTGATGAACACCCTGGGCAAGGTCGACATGGACTCCCTGCACGACGACTACCGTGCGGCGGTCGAGGAGCTCATCGCCGCGAAGGCGTCCGGCGAGCTGCCCGAACCGGCCCCGGCGGTGGAGGGTGAGGGCAAGGTGCTCGACCTGATGGCGGCCCTGGAGAAGAGCGTCCGGGCGGCCCAGGGGGCACGCGGGGAGGACGCGGGCGAGCCCGCGGAGGTGACGCCCATCCGCAGGACGGCGAAGAAGTCGGCCGCGGCGGTGCCGAAGGCGGTGGGCGGCAAGAAGTCGACGGCGAAGAAGTCGGCGGCCGGGAAGACCACGGCGAAGAAGACGGGCGCGAAGAAGGCGGCGGCGAAGTCCACGTCCGACGGGAAGACCGCCTCGAAGACGGCGAAGTCCACGACGAAATCGACCGCGGCGAAATCGACCGCGAAGAAGCCGGCCGGCAAGCGGGGCTCGGCCTGACCGTACGCGCGTCGGCCCCGGCCGTGGGGTGGAATTCCATCCCACGGCCGGGGCCCCGCTGCGTGATGGGCTACTCGGTCACGTCGTGCCCGTGGCCGTCGTGCAGGCCGCCGCCGCTGCCCGCGTCGCCGCCGGTCGGGACCGACTCGACCGGGGCGGACAGCGGGGCGAGGTCGTGGGCGTAGTGGCCCACGGCGTCGGCGATGATGTCGATGTTGACGTCGAACGCCTTCATGTCGACGTTCTTGATGTCGTCGCCGGCGGCGTGGTAGTTCGGGTCGTACGCGACGCCCGCCGTGCCGCCGAACTTGGCCGCCTGGGCAGCGGTCTTGATGCCCTCGGCGCCGGTGAAGGTGCCGCCGGAGGGGATACCGACCTCGATGAACGGCCCGTAGTCGGAACGGCCGGTGAAGTCCGTGCCCTCGTGCGGGATGTTCTTGGAGTCGAGGAAGTCGTTGATCCCCTTCTCGATCTGGGCGGAGCCCTCCGGACCCGGACCCGCGCCGACCCCGTCGGAGTCGTCGCCGTCGTACACGAAGTAGCCGGCGTTCGGCGAGGCGATCATGTCGAAGTTCAGGTAGAGCTTGATCTGCTTCTTCTGCTCCTCGGTGAGCGAGGCGACATACGCCTCGGACCCGAGCAGGCCGAACTCCTCGGCCGACCACCAGGCGAACTTCACCTTGTTCTTGGGCTTGGCGTGCGTCTTGGCGAGCTCCAGGGCGACCTGGAGGATGCCGGCCGAGCCGGAGCCGTTGTCGTTGATACCGGGGCCCGCGGCGACCGAGTCGAGGTGGGCGCCGAGGAACACGGTGTTGTCCGCGTCCCCGCCGCGGGTCTCCGCGACGACGTTGTACGTGGTGCGGTTCTCGCGCAGCTCACGGATGTCGAGCGTGACGCTCACCGGGCCCTTGGCGGCGTCGGCGGCGAGTGCCTCGCCGTTCGCCTGGGTGATACCGCCGGTGGGGACCTTGCCGAGGGTGGGGTCTCCGATGGTGCCGTTGAGGTCGCCGGCGGTGTTGTTGTAGATCACCGCGCCGACCGCGCCCGCGTCCGCGGCGTTGGCCTGCTTGGTGGCGAAGGTGCAGCCGCCGCGCTTGATCAGGGCTATCTTCCCGGTGAAGGCACCGGAGGCGAAGTCACCGGCCTCGCAGCCGTTCGTGCCGTCGGCGTCCACGGGGGCGACGGCGAGCGGCGCGGTGACACCGCCCGCGGGCGAACTGGCGGTGTACGTCATGAGCTTGACGGGCACGTCGCGCGGCGCGGGCGAGACGACCTTGAGGCTCTCCTCGATGGTCTCGACGTACACGAAGTCGAACTCGTGTCTGGAGACCTGGTAGCCGGCCAGCTTCATCAGGGCCTCGACGTACTGGGCGGACCGCTCGTGCCCCTGGGAGCCGGCGACACGGTTGCCGTCGTAGCGGTCGGCGATCTTCTGCAGCACCTGGAGGTGCCGGTGGGCGTCCTTGGCCGTGGACTCCTTGACCAGTTTCCGGGCCAGCGCGTCACCCTTGTGGGGGCCTGATCCCGTCGCACTGCCGGCGGTGGCCGGACCGGCGAACAGGAGCGGAGAGACCAGTGCAGCGGCCGCCAGGGTTGCGGTGGCCGCGGCTATACGGCGTGAGGGCATGGAAGTCCTTTCACGTCAGTTCACGTCAGTCGGAGAAAGCGCTCCGGAGGGTGGAGAGGTTGAGGCACGTTAAGCGCCATGGAACCTCTCTGAACAGAGTCTTGCTGCCCCGGCTCTGTGAAATCTCGGACACGTGTGCGCCGACGTGGTCTCCGGGGAAGGCGCATGCGCGCCCCCGAAGCTCACTGCCTGTTACTCCGGTGGGGTTCCGGCCGAGCCCATCCGGGTGATCAGGGCTGGACGTAGTCGATGCCCAATACTTCGCAGGCGTCGGACAGTTCACGTTCGAAAAAGAGGCCGCCGTCGTCCAGCGCGAACTGCAGATGCCCCAGGGTCTCCATACAGATCAGTCCGTACAGCCGAACCCAGCACCGCAGCATCACGGCAATGGCCTCCACCGGCAGGTCCACATCGCGGTTCACCCGGAGCCGGTTGAGCTGGTCGGCCAGCCTGGGCGGGAGGGACCCGGGCGGAGGGACGGGGAAGCGGCGGCTCCGCCACAGGTCCGTCATCAGTCCGGCGAAGACCAGTCCGAAGACCCAGCCCGCGTCCTGCTCCAGGTCGGACTCCTTGCCGCCGAGCACGCCGGGCGCGCTGGGGCCGAGGAGCAGCCCGAACTCCCTCTGGTGTTCCAGCCCCCAGCGCCGCAGCGCCCGCGCGGCGGCGATCAGCCGCCGGGCCGCGTCCTCCTCGGGCAGGGCGTCGCAGGCGTCCCGCAGATACGCGGCGACTTCGGTGAAGATGTCGGCGCGAATGGCGCGCAGCAGCCGTTCATGGCTGTCGAAGTAGCGGTAGACGGCCGGCGCGGTCATGCCCATCTCCCGCGAGATCGCGCGGATGGTGACGCTCGCGATGCCTTCGTCGACCAGGAGCCCGCGGGCCGCCTGCTTGATCTCGTCCATGGTCGCGCGCCGCTGTCGCTCCCGCCGCGAGTGTCCCGGTTGCGGCACCTGTTTCTGACTCATGCCTTCTGTGTGTCCTTTGTGCCGTCATGTCCCGTGCGGACGTGGTGTGGTCAGCGAGCAGCTCTGTTAACGCGGCTTCAGCAAAGTTAACAGGTGTCACCGCTGGTTAGGGAGGGGGTCGGCTGCCTGTATCCCGGGCGGCGCGCGGCAGATCTCCACCGCGCCGGGTGCCGCGCCGTCAGCCCGGCGCTCGCCACTCACGAGGGGGAAGACATCCGATGGACCGCGAGAACGCCCACCGGCACCGCTGGCGGATCCTGGCCGTGCTGTGCCTCAGCCTCGTCCTGATCGGCCTGGACAACCTGATCCTGAATCTGGCACTGCCCCACATCCAGCGGAGCCTGGACGCGACGGGCAGCGAACTCCAGTGGATCGTCGACTCCTACACCCTGGCCTTCGGCGGGCTGCTGCTGCTGTCCGGCAGTCTCGCGGACCGATTCGGCCGCAAGCGCCTGCTGCTCCTCGGCCTGGTGCTGTTCCTCGTCTGTTCCTTCGCCGCGGCGTTCGCGGAAGGTCCGGCGGGGCTCATCGGGGCGCGGGCGGCGATGGGCGTCGGGGCCGCGCTGCTCATGCCGGCCACCCTGTCGGTCATCAAGCACGTGTTCCCGGCCGACGAGCAGGCCAAGGCCGTCGGGATCTGGGCCGGGGCCGCGGCGCTCGGCGTACCGCTCGGCCCCGTCGTCGGCGGCTTCCTGCTGGAGTACTTCTGGTGGGGCTCGGTCTTCCTGGTCAACGTCCCCGTGGTGCTGGTGGCGATCTGGGCGGGTGCGGTGCTGATCCCGGAGTCCAGGGACGACCGTCATCCGGGCCTGGACCTTTTCGGCGCGCTGCTCTCCGTCGCCGGTCTCGCCGTCCTCGTGTACGCCCTGGTAGAGGCACCCAGGAACGGCTGGAGCGACCCGGTGACCCTCGCTCTGGTGGCGGCCGGCATCGGGCTGCTGGCCGGATTCGCGGCCTGGGAGCGCCGCGCCGCCCATCCGATGCTGCTGCCGCGGCTGTTCGGCGATGCCCGGTTCGGCGGCTCGGCCGCCGCCATCACGGCGATCGCCTTCGGCATGTTCGGCGCGCTGTTCGTGCTGACGCAGTATCTGCAGTTCGTCCTCGCGTACGAGCCGCTGGAGGCGGGGCTGCGGCTGCTGCCGGTGGCCACCATGATTCCCGCCGCGCCGCTCGGCGCCGTCCTGGTACGCCGGGCCGGTCTGCGGGCGGTGGTGACGACGGGACTCGCGCTGATCACCGCTGCCCTGGTGCTCATGGCCGGAGCCGGTCTCGCCTCCGAGGGCCGGGCCATGCTGAGCCTGGCGGTGTTCGGCCTGGGGATGGGCCTGGCGATGCCCGCGTCCGCGGACGCCATGCTCGCCGCGGCTCCGGCCGGGCAGTCCGGGGCGGGATCGGCGGTGACCGACACGGCGATGCAGGTCGGCGGCGCGCTGGGCATCGCCGTCGTCGGCAGCGTGCTCACCACGTCCTATCGCGAGGCGCTGCCGGCGCTCCAGGGCCTGCCGCCGGCCGCGGGAGAGGCCGTCCGCGATTCCCTGGGCGCGGCCACCAGCGCCGCCGCCGCGGTCCCGGGCCCCCGGGGCGAGCAACTGCTGGACGCCGCTCAACGGGCCTTCGTCAGCGGCCTCGGCGACGCACTGACCGTGGGCCTGGTGGCCACCGCGCTCGGCGCCGTGGCCGCCGCGCTGATCCTCCCCGGCCGGGGAGCCGGGGACGGGCCGAAAGCCCAAGAGAATCCCGCCGGGGTGTATCCGGAGCGGGCGCCGGCGGATCTCTGACGAGTGAACGCCGGGACCGGGCTGCAGACCGGACCCGGCACTCGACGAGAGGCGGATGCGGTGAAGGACCGCAAGATCGATCCGAAGATGGCCAGTTGTGACGCATGGCTGCCGCAGTACCAGTGGCGCACCCACCACGGGCGCACCGTGCGGGCAGAGCCGGCGGTCGCGGCGCGGGCGGTACGCGACGTGGTACCCGGCGACATGTACGTCATCCGGCCGCTGATCTTCGTGCGCAGCATTCCGGCCCGGCTCACGTCCCCCAAGGACGAGCGGTACCTGGACAAGAGCGCGCCCGTCATCGAAGGGCTGACCGAGGGAGTGGGCGCGTTCACGCTCCAGGACGACCCGGACGGTGATCTGATCGTCGGTTTTGTGGGCCAGCCGTGGGCCCTTCGTCAGAACTGGCTCAGCCTGAGTCCCGAGGAATTCCGGGAATTCGACGAGCCGGGGCACATCAAGGGCGTCATGGCCTTCTCGGCCACCGGCAAGGGCAAGGCGACGCACCTGCACACCGAAACCAGGGTCCAGGCGACCGACCCCGCATCAGTTCGCCGTTTCCGGCGCTACTGGATGCTGATCGAACCGTTCAGCAGCCTGATCCGTCATGACTGGCTGGCCGCGGCGGCCCGGAATGCGGAGAAGGGGCGCAGTGATGAGTAAGGAGAGGGAGAGACGATGCCAGGAAAGACGGCGCCTGTCGCGCCGGACATCAAGAGGCTCGCGCCGCGGGTCCTTGACGAACTGTGGAACAAGCGGGATCTCGGTGTCATAGACGAGCATTTCAGCCCCCGCGTGGTGACCCATGTCCCGCTGCCTGGACAGCCGTTGATTTACGGCATACCGGGCCTGAAGGACCTGGCCGGGCAGATGTTCACCGCACTGCCCGACCTGGCCCGCCGTTCGCACGAGGTACTCGCCGAAGGCGACAAGGTCTTCGTGCGGGGCGAGTTGACGGGTCATCACCGGGGCGCGCTGATGGGCATCCCGCCCACCGGACTGCCCACCCGGCTCACCGAGCACGTGATCCTGCGGTTCGAGGGCGACCAGATCGCCGAGATGTGGCAGCAGGCCGACTACCTGGGCGTTCTCACTCAGCTGGGCATCACCCCTCCCGAGGACGCCGGCCCGGTCGGCAGCGTCGCCCACACCTTCAAGACCGTCGGCCGGCTCGGCGCGCTGATGGCCAGGGACCGGATCCAGCAGCGCGGGAAGAAGGCAGGCCGATGACCGTCGACGAGCAGTTCGCGAGTGCCGCAGGGACGGGTCCGGACGGTGCGTTCAAGCTGACCCGCGAGCACATTCTCATGGTTTCCGACCTGTCCTGGTCGGACGACAACTCCAGGGCTCTTCCCTGGTATTCACCGGACTACACGTGCTATCTGCCCGGTCGTCCGGTCCTGCGTGGCGGCCAGGAGTTCCTGGACACGCTGAATCTGGTCCGCGCGGCGAAGCCCGATGTCGACATCGAATGGCACGACATTCTCATCGACGGCAATGAGGCAGTTCTGCACGTGACATTCCGCGGCACTCACCTCGGCCCGCTCTTCGGGATTCCGCCCACCGGGCGTCCGCTGGAAATCGGCGAGATCATCATCGAGAAGTACGACGACCAGGGCCGTATGCGCGAATTCCGTCAGGAAGGCGACTACGCCGGGATGCTGACCCAGATGGGCATCGTCCCGCCGCCCGGCACCGGCCCCCTCGGCACGCTCGTGCATTCCGTCCGGACAGCGGTCCGGCTGACCCGCCTCGACCGCGAGTACCGCAAGGGACAGGCCGGATAGCGCCGGCGGACCCCACAAGGCGCAGGCCCCGATAGCAGAACGGAGCATCATGCTCGCGCGCATCGGTAGGGCCATCACGGCCCGACCAAAGATATTTCTTCTCGCCATCCTCGGCTTCGTCGTACTGAGCGGAGCCGTGGGCGGCGGAGTCGTCAGCAAGCTGGCCGGCGGTGGTTTCGAGGACCCGTCCGCGGAATCCAGCCTGGCCCGGGACGCCCTTGCCGACGACTTCGGCGTGCGGGGCCCCAACCTCGTACTGGTGGTGAAGGCGAAGGCCTCGGTGGACGAGCCGGGCGTGCGCCGGGACGGCACCGACCTGGCCGGGCGCCTGGCCCGCGAGCCCGGCATCGAGCAGGTCACGTCCTACTGGACCTCCGGCAAGCAGCCGTCCCTGCGGGACGACCAGGGGCGCACGGCACTGGTGCTGGCCCATATCTCGGGTGACGAGACGCAGGCCGCCAAGCGCATTGACGGCCTGCGCAAGGAGTTCGCCGGCTCGCAGGGCGGGCTGGAGGTCAAGCTCGGCGGAAGCGTCGCGGCGGCCCACGACACCGAGAAGGCGGCCCAGGAAGACCTGATGGCCATGGAGCAGATCGCCTTCCCGGTGCTGTTCCTGGTCCTCATGCTGGTCTTCGGCAGCCTGGTGGCCGCCCTCCTGCCGATTCTCATGACCATCCCCGTGGTGGTCGGCGTGCTGCTGATGCTGCGCGTCATGGCCGAGTTCATGGACGTGTCGGTGATCGCGCTCAACGCCACCACGATCATCGGCCTCGGGCTGGCGATCGACTACAGCCTGTTCGTGGTCTCCCGCTACCGCGAGGAGCTCGCCGCCCGCGGCGGTGATGTCACCGACAAGGCCGTGCGGTCGGAGGCGATCGTGGCCGCGGTCCGGACCGCCGGACGGACCGTGATGTTCTCGGCATTGACGGTGATGCTGTCACTGGCCGCCCTGGCGATCTTCCCGCTGTACTTCCTGCGGTCCATCGCCGTGGCCGGGATCGGCGTCTCACTGTTCGCCGCGCTCGCCGCCGTCATCGTCGTGCCCACCCTGCTCGCCCTGTTCGGCTCGAAGATCAACAGCCTTGATGTGCGCAAGCCGTTCCGCCGCCGGCGTCCTGCCGCGGCGGCCGGCGCCGCCGCTTCGGGCGGCCAGGGCTTCTGGCACCGGACCGCCACGTTCGTGATGCGCTTCCCGCTGCCGATCGCCGCGGTGGGTGTCGTCGTCCTCGTCGCGCTCGGATCGCCCTTCACCGGCGTGAAGTTCAGTCTGCCGGACGACCGGCAGCTGCCCAAGAGCTCGGAGAGCCGCCAGGTCGGCGAGGCGATCAGGACCGATTTCGACTCCCGCGAGGCGGATGTCGTCACCGTCGTGGCCACCGGCATCGGCGACGGCCGGACCAAGTCGGAGCAGATCGGCGCCTACGCGCAGCGGCTGTCCTCGGTCGACGGAGTGGCCTCCGTGAGCTCCTACGCCGGTGTGTACGAGAACGGCGCCCTGGCCGCCGGGCCGGGACCCGCCACCCAGGCCACGGCCTCGCCGGCGGGAACGTATCTGCGGGTCGTGCCCGACGTGGAGACGTACTCGGACCGCGGTGAGCGACTGGTCGAGGACCTCCGCGAGGTGCGCGCGCCCTGGGAGGTGAAGCTGACCGGGGCGGGTCCGGCCCTGGCCGACACCAAGAAGACCCTCGGCGACCATCTGCCGCTGGTACTCGGCTTCATGGCGGTGGCGATGTTCGTGCTGCTCTTCCTGTTCTCCGGAAGCGTGGTGCTGCCGCTGAAGGCTCTGGTGCTCAATGTGCTCAGCCTCAGTGCGACGTTCGGCGCGATGGTGTGGGTCTTCCAGGACGGACACCTGTCCGGATGGCTGGACTTCACCGCCACCGGCGCGCTCACGGCGGTCGCGCCGATCCTGATGTTCTGCCTGCTCTTCGGGCTCTCCATGGACTACGAGGTCTTCATGCTCTCGCGGATCAAGGAGGCGCACGACGCGGGCGCGGACGACGTCGCGGCGGTCGCCGGCGGCTTGCAGCGCACCGGCGGACTGGTCACCGCGGCGGCGGCGCTGATGGGTGTGGTCACGGTCGCGGGCCTGTTCACCAGCACCATCGCGTTCCAGAAGATGTTCGCCCTGGGTCTCACCCTGGCCCTGTTCATCGACGCCTTCGTGGTGCGCGGACTGCTGCTGCCCGCCTTCATGCGGCTGCTCGGCCCGGTCAACTGGTGGGCCCCCGCGCCGCTGCGCAGACTGCACCGCCGCTTCGGCCTCGCGGAGAGTCCGGCGGCGCCGGACGCCGGGCGGGCCGCCGCCGGCTCCGCGGACACGCCGGTACTCACCGGGCCTTCGGCCCGCTGACCTGAAGGGAAGTCGTTTCCGTGGACCCCTCTGCCGTCCACCGCGCCCGCTGGCGGATCCTGGCCGTCCTGTGCCTGAGCCTGATCGTCATCGGCATGGACAACCTGATCCTCAACCTCGCCCTGCCCCGGGTCCAGCACGATCTGGGGGCTTCCGGCGGCGAACTGCAGTGGATCATCGACGCGTACACCCTGGCCTTCGGCGGGCTGCTGCTGCTCGGCGGCGGCCTCGGTGACCGGTTCGGCCGCAAGCGCATGCTGATCACCGGCCTGGTGCTGGTGCTGGGCTTCACCCTGGCCGCGGCGTACGCCGACAGCCCCGGAACGCTCATCGCGATGCGGGCCGGCATGGGCGTGGGCGGTGCGTTCGTCATGCCGGCCACGCTGTCGATCATCAAGCACGTCTTCCCGGCCGAGGAGCAGGCCAAGGCGATCGGCATGTGGGCCGGATCCGGCGCCATCGGTGTACCGCTCGGCCCGGTACTCGGCGGCCTGCTGCTCGAGCACTACTGGTGGGGCTCGGTGTTCCTGATCAGTGTGCCCCTCGTACTGCTGGCCGTGGCCGCCTCCGCGGTGATGATCCCCGAGTCCCGCAACCCGGACCGGACCCCCCTCGACCTCGTCGGTGTACTGCTCTCGGTGGCGGGCCTCGGGGTGCTCGTCTACGGGATCATCGAGGGGCCGCGGTACGGGTGGACCGACGCGCTGACGCTGTCCGCGCTGGCCGCCGGGGTGGTGTTCATCGCCGCGTTCATCCTGTGGGAGCGGCGCACCGCGCACCCCATGCTGTCCGGGAAGCTGTTCCGCGCCCCCAGCTTCGCCGGCAGCGCCGTGGCGATGTTCTGCGTGAACTTCTGCCTGTTCGGGCTGCTCTTCGTCGTCACGCAGTATCTGCAGTTCGTCCGCGGACACGGGCCGCTCGCCGCGGGTGTACGGCTGCTTCCCGTGCTGACCGCCGTCATCGGCGCGGGACTCGGCGGCAAACTGGCCACCAGGGTCGGCATCCGGCCCATCGCCGTCGCCGGACTGATCGCGCTCACCGGCAGCATGCTGCTGATGGCCCGCGCCGACGCCTCGTCCGAGGCCACCGCTCTCGGTGCGCTGGCGCTCTTCGGCTTCACCATGGGCCTCGTACTGCCGCCGTGCGCGAACGCCATCCTGGCCTCCGCGCCCCCGGAGCAGGGCGGCGCCGCATCCGCGGTGACCGACGCGACGCTCCAGGTGGGCGGGGCGCTCGGCATCGCGGTGGTCGGCAGCGTGCTGACCACGTCCTACCGCGAAGGACTGCCGGATCTGGGCGGGCTCCCCGCCCCGGCGGCCGAGGCGGCCACGGACTCGCTCGGAGGCGCCGCCGAAGTGGCCGCACGCATGGGCGGCGAGGCGGGCACCGGCCTGCTGGCGATCACGTCCGACGCCTTCATTGACGCCCTCGCCGACGCCATGACCGTGGCCGGCGCCGTGGCGGCGGCCGGTGTGGTGGCCACGTTGCTGCTGCTGCCCGGCAAGCGGGCGGAGCCGACGGCGCCCACCGCCCGTACCGCACCCCAACCGCTCGACACCGAACTCGACACAGCAAAGGAAACAGTCGCGTGAAGGAACGCAAGCAGGACGACAAGCCCATGAAGAAGAAGGGCAGACTCCGCCGCATTCTCGTGGTGGGCGTGGTGGGCCTGTTGCTCGCCGTGTTCACCTGGGGAAACGCGAACGCCGTCGAGGACGCGGCCACCACCCGCCACCAGCCGGCCGACGTGGTGGGCGAGCGGAGCAAGCAGGTGGTCCTCGGCTTCTACAAGGAGGTGCTGGGCAAGAACCAGCTGGAGCGCGCCGGTGAGTTCATGCGCGAGGACTACATCCAGCACAGCCCCGGTCTCAAGCAGGGCCTCAAGGGCTACTACGAGGACTACAAGCTCTTCCACAGCATCTTCCCGGACCTGAAGGGCACCATCCACTCGGTGGTCGCCCAGCACGACAAGGTGATGCTGCTCGCCACGTTCAACGGCCACCACGTGAAGACGGGCAAGGAACTGGTCTTCGAGACCGCCGAGCTGTACCGGGTCCAGGACGGCAAGATCGCCGAGCACTGGGACGCCGTCGACTACGCGGCCATGCAGGAGTTCGGGGTCGAACTGCCCTTCGCGGACCAGCCCGCGAGCCGGACCAGCTGGCACGGCACCCGCCAGCAGCGGCAGAACCTGGTCACGCTGCTGTACACCGTCAACACCCTCTACCGGCACCCCCAGGCCCCCGTGCCCAGCGCTGTCGCCCCGGACCTGATCCAGCACCAGCGCGGAGTCGCGCCCGGGCTGCGGGGCATGCAGGACAACCTGCGCAGCTACCGGGAACGCTTCCCCGATCTGAGCTTCGAGATCAAGCACACCGTCGCCTCCGACAACCAGGTCGTCGTCTTCTGGGTCTGGCGCGGCCACGAGAAGGGCACCGGCAAGGAGCTCAGCCTCAACCGGGCCGATGTCTTCCGCGTCGCGGACGGCAAGTTCGTCGAGCACTGGAGCCGCCTCGACTACCGGGCGGTCAATCCCTTCGGCCTGAAGTGACCTGAAGTGACCTGAGTCGGGCGCCGGTCAGGTCCACCGCGACCACGGCCGGCGCCCTTTTCAGGGCCACGACGCGTCGATTCACGACTTTCGCACCACATTGGGGGAACCGTTATGCCAGCACAGTCCGTGATCATTGTCGGCAGCGGAGTGGGGGGCCTCACCCTGGCCGGGATGCTGACCCGGAAGGGCATGGATGTCACCGTCCTGGAGCGCTCGGCCGCACGCCGCGACGGCCTGGCGATCACCATCTGGCCCAACGCCCTGCGCGCGGTACGCCGCAGCGGCGGGGACGACATGTACGAAGCTCTGCTGAAGGTCTGCCAGCCCATCGGCTCGGCCCGGATGTTCAGCGCGGCGCGAGGGCAGATCGCCTCCATCGACCTGCGGTTCCTGACGGACCAGTACGGTGTCACCGGCCAGGGCGTGACCCGTGCGGAACTGCTGGACACCCTGATCGAGCAGGCCGGCACCGACGTCCGGTTCGGCGCCGACGTGGTACGCACGTCCACCGACGGGACGGTGACCCTCGCCGACGGAGAGGTGCTGCGCGCCGATGTGGTCGTCGGCGCCGACGGCGTCGGCTCGACCGTCCGCCGCGGACTGCTGCCGCCGGGTCAGGACGACCGCCGGGACAACCCGCTGGAGAGCTGGCAGGGCGTCGTCGACCGCGGCTCCCTGTGGACGTACGAGGGCACCGACTTCCACTTCGGGCCCAAGGGCACCTGCGGCATCATGCCGCTGACCCAGAACCGGGCGTACTGGTTCGTGGACGGCGCGATCGACGAACCGCCGACCGGCGAGGGCTGGCCCGACGTGGTGCGCGACCTGGTCGCCAGGACCCCCGCCGACCAGCTCTTCCCCGGCCAGGCGTGGGACCGGCGCCCGGTACGGAACTGGGGACGCGGCCGGGTGACCCTCCTCGGCGACGCGGCGCACCCGATCCTGCCCACCATCGGTCAGGGCGCCTGCATGGCCATGGAGGACGCCGGAGTGCTCGCCGCCCGGCTGACCCGGGCCGAGGACCCGGTGGCCGCGCTGCGCGCGTACGAGGACGACCGCTATCCGCGGGTGCTCAAGCACTTCGAACGGGCCCGGGGGATGCTCCGGATGCGCGCCATGCCGGCCGCCGTGCGCGACCGGATGATGGGCGGTATGCCCGGGCCGCTGCTGACCCGCATGTTCACCCGGTCCACGCTGCCGCTCCCCGAGTTCCGCTGACCGCCGACCGCAACCGGCTGTCGCTGCCGATGACATGACGTTTCGTCAGTCGGGCGGGCCAGGCCTGTATCCATGCCGGCCGCGGCCGGATCTTTCTGGAAGACAGCAGCTCACGCCCCTTGGAGAGCCCATGGCAAGCACTGAACCTCCCCTGGCGGAAGCCGACTTCGACGCCATCGTGGTCGGCAGCGGTCTCGGCGGCCTGGCCGCGGCGGCCTACCTGGCCAGGTACGGCCGACGCGTACTCGTCGCCGAGCGCGCCGCCGGCGTCGGCGGTTACGCCCACGCCTTCCGGGCCGGCGACCGCTACTACGACCCCGCCATCCATGTCGTGCCGGGCGCTGCCGAGGGCGGCACCATCGACGTCCTGTTGCGCCACCTCGGAGTCCGCGAGATGTGCGACTTCGTCGAGTCGGACGCGCTGTACCGGGTGGTCATCGACGACGACGTGCTGGACGCGCCCTTCGGGTCCGAGGCGTTCATCGACGCGCACATCCGGCTCTTCCCGCACGAGGAGAAGGGAATCCGGGGTTTCTTCGGCCTGTGCGAGCAGTTCCTCGCCGAGGCCCACCAGGTCCCGGTCCAGCTGTCGCCCAAGGAGCTCGGCGAGGCGGTCGAACGTTTCCCCACGCTCTTCGGGCACCGGATGTTCACCCTGGGCGAGGTGCTCGACCAGTACATCGGCGACCCGCGCTGCAAGGCCTTCTGCAGCGCGGGCTGGCCGTACATGGGGCTGCCGCCGTCGCAGCTGTCCTTCGAGCTGTTCGCCCGTTTTCTGTACACCCAGATGCACGGCCTCTACCACTGCAAGGGCGGCTTCCAGCACCTCGTCAAGGCCTTCACGACGGCGATCGAGCGTGACGGCGGCAAGGTGATCACCAACTCCCCGGTGGAGCGGATCCTGATCAGCGAGGGCCGCACCGAAGGCGTGGTGCTGGCCGGCGGCCAGGAGCTGCGGGCGCCGGTCGTGATCTCCAACGCGGACGCCACGCACACCTTCCACGACCTGGTGGGCCTGGAGCATCTGCCGAAGGCGTACAACCGCAGGCTCCGCTCGCTCAAGGGCTCCATGTCGATGTTCGTGGTGTACGCCGCCACGACCCTGGACATCGCCGCCGCGGGCGGAGCGCACGAGACCTTCATCTACGAGAGCGACGACCACGACCGCAACTTCGCCGGCTTCTCCGAGGGGGAGGCCCCGGCCACCGTGGTGGTCGTGCCCACGCTCCTCGACCCGAGTCTCGGCCCGCCCGGCGAGCACCTGGTGACCTCCACCGCCCTGGCCCCGTACGAGGGACCGGAGCCGTGGTCGGAGCTGAAGCCCAAGCTGGAGGAGAAGTACCTCAACCTGATCGAGCGGCTCTACCCGGGGTTCAAGGACGGGCTCACCTTCGTCTCGAGCGCCACGCCGCTGACCCTGGAGCGCTACACGGGCAACCACCGCGGTGCGGCCTACGGCTGGGAGAACACTCCGGCTCAGGCGGGCAGCAAGCGCCTGACGTACCGCACCCCGATCGAGGGGCTCTACCTCTCCGGCCACTGGGCGCAGGCGGCCAGCGCGCTCCGGGTGATCGTCTCCGGCAGCCACACCGCCCAGGAGATCCTGCGCGCCGACGGCGTCACCGACGTCGGCCCGGAGCTGTGAGCCCTCTCCGCCCCGGCGCCCCGCACACCCGCACCCCCCACCTCACGACTCGTACCGCACTCGTACCGAACTCGTTCCGAAAGGACCGCTGATGTCGCGTCCCGCACACATCGACACCCAGGCCGATGCCAATTTCGACGGCTCCCTCGACAAGACGTACTACGAGATGGCCCGCCGCTACATCGAGGAGGTCTGGGACAAGAACAACGCCGAGACCGAGCGCGAGCTGCTGGCCTCCGACTGGAAGGACCACATGCCGCTGCCCGGCTGCCCGCAGGGCCCGGCCGGCCACCGGGCGGCCGTCCAGCTCATGCACGACGCCTTTCCTGATCTGCGTTTCTTCCTCGACGACGTGGTGATCATGGGAGACAAGGTCATCGACAGGTGGACCGCCACCGGCACCTTCCACGGCGAGCTGTACGGATTCCCGGGCACGGGCCGCCGGATGACGATGACGGGCCTGGACTTCCATCTGGTGCGCGACGGCAAGTTCTCCGAGCTGTGGCACGAGGAGAGCACCGCCTCCATGGTCGAGCAGTGCGGCATGGCCCCGGAACCCGGCAGCGGTCCCGGCACCATCCTCAAGCTCACCTTCGGGAACATCCTGCATGTCGCCAGGCACCGGATCCGTAATCGCTGACCGCCGGTCACCACCAGCAGAGCGAGGCACCATGAGTCCGACTTTGAGCGGCCGCGTCCGCCAGGCCCCGGGCCCGCAAGGGCTTCCCGTGGTCGGCTGCGGCCCCGACCTCGTCCGCGACCTGGTCGGAACCTTCACCCGAGCCTGGCGCGAGTACGGCGATGTCGTCCGCTTCCGGCTGCCGGGCAAGCGCAACCTGTTCCTGATCGTGCATCCGGACCACATCAAGCACGTCCTCGACGACCGGCAGCCCAACTACCCCAAGGACCCGCTGTCGGTCGGCAAGTTCGAACCCTGGGTCGGCCAGGGCCTGTTCACCAGCAACGGCGACTTCCACTTCCGTCAGCGCCGGCTGGCCCAGCCCGCCTTCAAGGGCTCGCGGATCTCCGGGTTCGGACCCGCGATGGTCGACGCCACCAGCGATCTCGTACGGGACTGGTACCCGCGTGCCACCCGCGAGGAGACCTTCGACATCACCCCCGAGATGTTCCGTCTCGCGCTGACCATCGTGATGCAGACGCTGTTCAGCACCGATGTCAGCAGCAGGGCGGGTGACCTGGCCCGTGCGGTGCGCATCTGCAACGCGTACACCAATGTGCGGCTGCAGCGCTTCGTCGAACTGCCGCAGGCGCTGCCCAGCCGGGCACGCTCCCGCTTCCTCCAGGCACGCGCGACGCTCGACTCCTTCGTGTACGGGCTCATCGCCGAGCGGCGCAGGGACAGTTCGCCCCCGGACGATCTGCTCACCCGGTTCCTGAACGCGCAGGACCAGGAGACCGGCGAGCGGATGTCCGACAAGCAGCTGCGCGACGAGGTCGTCACGATGTTCCTCGGCGGATACGAGACCACCGCGCTGTCCCTGGTGTGGGCGTTCTCGCTGCTCTCCCGCCATCCGGAGGCCGAGCGCAAGGCCCGGGCGGAGATCGCCGAGGTGTGCGGGGACCGGGAGCCGTCCGCCGGCGACCTGCCGAAGCTCCGCTATCTGCGCGCCTTCTACCAGGAGGTACTGCGGCTCTACCCCTCGGTGTGGACCCTCTCGCGCAGTCCGCTGGAGGACGACGAGATCGGCGGCTACCACATCCCCGCCGGGTCCCAGGTGTTCATCAGCCCCTATCTGATGCACCGGCACCCGGAGTTCTGGGAGAACCCGGAGGGCTTCCGGCCGGAACGGTTCGAGAAGAGCGCCACTGGAGGTGCGCCGCTGTACGCGTACGTCCCGTTCTCCCGCGGACCGCGGCTGTGCCCCGGCTCCTCGGTGGCGGTCCTGGAGGCGCCGCTGGTCATCGCCAGGATCCTCCAGGCCTACCGGCTGACGCTGGCCGGCGGGCACGTGTGCGAGCCGACGTCGAACGTCTTCCTCTATCCGCGCGGGGGGATGCCGATGCGGCTGCAGCACATCAAGAACGCCGGACACGCCACCGGAGAGGCCGCGTGATGGCGGGCCCGGCCGTGGCCGGACGGCGTCCGCCGGGACCGCCCGGGCTGCCGCTGCTCGGCTCCGCACTCGACTTCCGCAGGGATCCGCTGCAGACCTTCATCAGGGCCTGGCGCGACTACGGGGACCTGGTGCAGTTCCGCGGCCCGGTGCCCGTGGTGCTGGTGACGCACCCCGATCACCTCAAGCACATCCTCGTCGACAACTTCGACAACTATCCGCACCCCGACGACTTCAACCGCAAGGTGGGGGTCTCCGTCGGCCAGGGCCTCGTCACCACGGAGGGCGAGGTGTGGCGTGCCCAGCGGCGCACCGTCGCACCCACGTTCCGCCGGGAGCCGCTGGAGCGGTTCGCCGACGTCATGGTGGACAGCGCGGACCGGATGCTTCAGCGGTGGGAGCGGGAGGCCCGGTACGGGGAGGTGATCGACGCCCGGACCGAGATGCAGAGTCTCACCCTGGAGATCCTGGCCCGCTGCCTGTTCCGGGCGGACTGGTCCAGCGATGCCCGCGCGCTCGGCAGCGCGGTGGCCGTCCAGCTGGAGCACATCAACAGCAAGCTGATCGCCGTGGCCGACATCCCGGAACGGGTACCCACCCCGCGCAACCGGCGGTTCCGCGCGGCACGCCGGCTGCTGGACGACACGGTCTACCGGCTGATCGCCGAGCGGCGCGGCATGCCCGCCGAGGCGGAGGCCGAGGACCTGCTGTCCATGCTGATGCGCACCCCCGACCCGGAGACGGGCCGCATGATGACAGACGAGCAGCTGCGTGACCAGGTGATGACGCTGTTCATCGCCGGCCACGAAACGGTGGCCGCGACCCTGTCGTGGATCTGCCATCTGCTGTCGACCCGGCCGGCGGAGACCGAGCGGGCCCGGGCCGAGGTCCTGTCGGTGCTGGGGGACCGGCCGCCGACCATGGAGGACCTGCCGCAGCTGAAGTACCTCAAGCTGTTCATCCAGGAGGCGCTGCGGCTCTACCCGCCGCTGTGGCAGGTGGCACGCATGCCACGGCAGGACGATGTGCTGGGCGGCTACCACATTCCCGCGGGCTCGTTCCTGCTGCTCAGTACGTACATCACGCACCGCAACCCGGAGTTCTGGGACAACCCGGAGGGGTTCGACCCGGAGCGGTTCACGCGGGAGCGCTCGGCCGGGCGGCCCCGGTACGCCTATGTGCCGTACGTCGGCGGCCCGCGCAACTGCGTCGGACTGGCCTTCGCCAACATGGAGTTGACCATCGTGGTGGCGTCGATCCTGCAGCGCTTCCACCTGGACATGGTGCCCGGTCATCCGGTGGTGATGCAGCCGGACATCTCGCTGCGCGCCAAGCACGGCATCCGGATGACACTGCGACCGGTGACGGCCCGGGACGCGGCAGCCCCGGCTGCCGCTCCCGCGCCCGTGCCCGAGCCGGCACCGGTGGCCGCCGCAGCCGAACCGGCGGCGGGGTGCCCGTACGGGCACGGGCAGGCTCTCGCGGAGGACTCCACGGCGTCTCCCGCCCTCCCGTAGCAGTAGGCCACCGCCGGGCGGATGCGCGAGCATTCGCCCGGCGGTGGCCTACTCCTCGGCCAGGCACCACCACCGCCGTCCGGCGGTCCTCCGCGCTCAGCCGCACGGTGCCCGCGTTCCCGGTACGGCGTCCGTCGGGCGCGAGGCCTCCTCCTGCGCCAGCCTGCGCAGGGACGCGTGCATGGCATCGCCCAGCAGGGCGGCCATGACGGCCCGCTCCGCCCGGTCGTGAGGGTCGGTGCCCCGAGCGATGTACCGCGAGTCCGCCCGCGCCACCTGCTCGCTCGCCTCCGCGTAGCAGTCCAGGGCGGCCACCAGCTCCGCGTGCCCCAGCCGCTTCGAGGCCATGACCGCGCTCGCGAGCCTGCGTGCCTCGGGATGGTCCGGCGGGATCCGCCACCCGCGGCGGGCGGCGAGCCCGCTCACCACCCCCTGCGCCCATTCCCGGTCCGGGTCGCACGCCGCCGGTTCGTGCCCCGCGTCGTCCCCCCGGAACGCCCGGAGGACGGTGTGGGGCGTCGCGTCCGCCGCCAGCGCGTCCAGCACGGCGCGGACCCGGGCCACGGGCATCTTCCCCAGCTCGATCAGCGCGCGGACCAGCCTCAGCTCGTGCAGGTGCGTCGCGTCGTAGGCGGCCTGGTTGGGGCTGCTGAGGCTTCCCGGCGAGAGCAGGCCCGTCCGCAAGTAGTACTTGATCGTCGGTATCGGCACACCGGCCCGACGGCTGAGTTCGCCTACGCGCAAGGTCCCCCCTCTTCGGTCTTCCCTTCCCGTCTCCTTCAGAGCCCGCGCGGCCTTTCCGGGATACACCGGCGTCACCGCGTGTATCCGCGGCGCCGTCCCCCGGATCTCTCAGTGCAGTGCCGGAACGAACGATGGGGGAATGGTGTCCACAGGGCTTGCGGTGGGAGTGGACCTGGTGCAGGTGTCCCGGCTGAGCCGGCTGCTGCTGGACAACCCGGCGGCGGAACAGGAGATCTTCACCGGCCGCGAGCTCGGTTACTGCACGGGCAAGCGCAACCGCATCGCGCATCTCGCCGCGCGGTTCGCCGCCAAGGAAGCCGTACTGAAGGCGCTGGGAACCGGACTCGGGCCAGGGCTGCGGTGGACGGACGTGGAGGTGGTGAACACCCCGCTCGGCCGGCCGCGGGTGCGGCTGGGCGGCGGAGCCGCCAGGCGCGCGGCCGAGGCCGGCGCCTCCTGCGTCGAGATCTCGCTGTCGCACAGCGGGGAGTACGCCATCGCCCACGCCGTGATGTTCCTGCAGACCGCCGCCGGCGCCGACGACGCGCACACAGCCGCGGCCATGCCCGCCGTTACGCACGAAGGATGACGATGCGTTTTCATCTGATCGACCGAATCGACGCGTGGGACGCGGGACGCGCCATCAGCGCCCGCAAACTCACCTCATGGCTGGAGGACTTCTGGCGGGACGAGGGCGACGGGCCCCGGATGCCCGCGCCCCTGGTGCTCGAAGCACTGTGCCAGGCCGGCACCTGGCTGATCATCGCCTCCACCGGGGTGCGTCGCCGTGCCGCCCTGCTCTCCGTGGACGGGGTCTCCTTCCACGAGCCGGTACGTCCCGGGGACGTACTGCTGCTGGAGGGGACCGTCGAGTCCCTGAGTGACGAGACCGCGGTCCTCTCCGGCACCGCCTCGGTGAACGGCAGGACCGTGATGAAGGCCGAGACCATCATGTGCGCGCTGCTGCCCGCCGAGGACCTGGAGGATCCCGAGGAGACGCGGCGCATGCTCGACCGGCTCTCCCGCGTTCCGGTGGGAGGTGGCCGCCGATGAGAAGGGTCGCCATCACCGGGGTCGGCGCGGTCACCCCACTCGGCAACAACGCGGCGGACACCTGGCGTGGCCTGGCCGAGGGCCGCAGTGGGGTGGGGCCGCTGGAGACCTTCGACGCCTCCACCTTCTCGGTGCGCATCGCGGGCCAGGTCAAGGACTTCGATCCGGCGGATCCGGCCGGTCCGGCGGACGCGCCCCGCGGCAAGCGGCGCCATCTGTCCCGTGCGGCGCTGTTCGCCCAGGCCGCGGCGCGCGAGGCGCTGGCGGACGCCGGGGACGGCTGGGAGAGCGTCGACCCGTACGACCGGGGTGCCGCGGTCGCCGGCACGGTCGGCCGGCCCGAGCTCCAGGAACTGGTCGACATGTCCCACCAGTTGAGCACCAGCGACTTCCATGACCTGTACCGGCAGGCGCCCGGTGACGTACTGCTGCGCAACCAGAACGTCGGTGTCACGGCCGTGGCCGCGGCCGGTGGCTGCCAGGGACCGGTGATCAGCGTCAGCACCGCCTGCGCGGGCGCCGCACACGCCATCGGTGAGGCCTACCGGCGGATCCAGGACGGCGAGTGCACGCTGATGCTCGCCGGCGGCTTCGACGCCCTGACCACCTGGATGGACGTACTCGGCTTCTCGCTGCTCGGCGCGGTCACCGACCGCTGGAACGACGAACCCGAGCGCGCGTCACGGCCGTTCGACGCCGAGCGCTCCGGCTTCGTCCTCGGCGAGGGCGCCGTCATCGCGGTACTGGAGGACTGGGACAGCGCGGTGGCCCGCGGCGCCCGGATCCATGCCGAACTCGTCGGCTACGGCTCGACGCTGAACGCGTACCGGATCACCGACTCCCCGCCGGACGGCGGCGGCGCCATCTCGGCGATGCGCGACGCGCTGGCGGAGTCGGGGCTCGGGCCCGGCGGGATCGACTACATCGCCGCCCACGGGACGGGCACGCCGGGCAACGACGCGAGCGAAACCCGCGCCATCAAGCAGGTCTTCGGGTTGTACGCCCACGAGCTGTGCACGAGTTCCCCCAAGTCCATGACGGGCCATCTCACGTCGGCCGCCGCGGGCGTCAACCTCGTCGCCGCGCTCGGCGCCATCCGCGAGGGACTGGTGCCGCCGACCATCAACCTCGACCACCCCGATCCGAAGCTGGACCTGGACTACGTGCCGAACACGGCCGTACGCCGGCCCGTGCGCGCCGCCATGGTCAACGCGTTCGCGTTCGGCGGCACCAACGCCTGCTTCGTGATCCGTTCCGCCGATGTGCCGGACCCCTCGGGTGCGGCCGAAGGAAGGGCAGCATGACCGCGCTCGACGAAATCCTCGACGTGGTGCCGGGCAAGCGGGCCGTCGCCGTCCGCAATGTCGCCGGCACCCTGCGGGTGTTCGACAGTCACTTCCCCCGCTTTCCGGTGCTGCCGGGCGTGCTGATCCTCGACGACATCGTCAGGACGGCCCGGCTGGCGGCGCCACCGGCGCCTCACGGCTCCGGCTGGACCCTGGCCGAGGTCCGGCGGGTCCGCTACCGGCACTTCGCGCAGCCCGGCGACCGGCTGGAGATCAGCGTCCAGGTCACCGAGACGACCGAGACCTCCTTCACCGTCAAGGCCGCGGTGGGCGTGGCCGGACGGGACATCACCACCGTGCGGCAGCTGCGCCTGGAGCGCACCGGCGGCGGTCGGGAGGCGTCATGAGGCGGGTCGCGGTCACCGGCATCGGAGTGCTCACCGCACTCGGTGAGGGCCGGGGGGAAACCTGGAAGGGGCTGCTGGAGGGCCGGACCGGAATCGGCGCGATCCGGTCCTACGACGCCTCCTCGCTCGACACCCGGATCGCCGCCGAGCTGACGGACTTCCAGGCCGGCCGCTACGCGCACCGCAGGTCCCTGCGGATGACCACGCGCAACGACCAGCTGGCCATCGCGGGCAGCGCGCTGGCCGTGGAGGACGCGGGGCTCGACCTGGCGGCGGCGGGCTACGACCCGGAGCGCGCGGCGGTGTTCGTGGGCGGCAACAAGGAGATCTCGAACCCCGAGCACCTGCTGTCCGGCAGCCTCGCCGCCCGCCGCGAGGACGGCACCGCGGACGTACGGCTGCTGGGGGAGCGGGCGTCCTCGGCGTTCTATCCGCTGTACTTCGTGGAGGGCCTGCAGTCCGCCGCACTGTTCCACCTCTCGCACGCGCACGGTTTCAAGGGCGCCAACTCCTACTTCCACGGCACTGCCGACGCGGGCGCGACCGCGCTCGGCCGGGGCTTCCGCTCGATCCGCAGCGGCGAGTCCGACGTGGTCGTCGCCGGAGGATTCGACGACGCCTCCTCGTGGTGGGTGATGTCCAAGATGGACGGCCTGGGTGTGCTCACCCACCGCAACGAGCGCGGTGCGCAGGCGTTCCGCCCGTACGACCGGGAGCGCAGCGGCTCCGTGCTCGGTGAGGGGGCGGCGTTCCTGGTCCTGGAGAGGTGGGAGTCGGCGCGGCGCCGGCAGGCGCATGTGTACGCGGAGATCCAGGGCTTCAGCGCCACCCAGGACCCGGACCTGCTCACCCCGCACCAGGACGGCCGGCCGCTGGCCGCAGCGGTGCAGCGGGCCCTGCGCGAGGCATCCGTGGCCGCCGGTGAGGTCGACTACGTGGCCACCCACGGCTGCGCCACCCGGCTCGGTGACCTGACCGAGGCGCGGGCCCTGACCACGGTGTTCGGCGGTGGTTCCGGCACGGTCGCGAGCAGCGTCAAGCCGGCCACGGGTCATCTGGTCGCGGGCGCCGGCGCGCTCAACGCGGCGGTGTGCGCGATGGCGATCGACGGCGGCGCGGTGCCGCCGACGCTGCATCTCGAAAAGCCCGACCCCGCCTGCCAGGGCCTGGACTGGGTGCCGGGACAGGCACGGGAACTGCGGGTGCGGCACACCGTGGCCGTCGCGCGCGGGCTGGAAGGCCAACAGGTGGCGCTCGTGCTGAGCGCCCCGGCGGTACAGGCGTAAAGGGGGAGAACGATGAACGCAGAGAGCAAGCATCCGACGACCAGCGCGGGCGTGACCGGCGCGGGCGTGACCGGCGTGGGCGTGACCGGCGTGGGCGTGACCGTCGTGGGCACCGGCGCCATCACGGCGCTCGGCGGGACGGCCGCGCACCTGTGGGAGGGCGCGCGGGAGGGACACGTCGGCATCGAGCCCGTGCAGGGCATCCCGATGGACGGACTCGACACCAAGCTCGGCGGCGAGGTCACCGACCCGGTGGAGCCGGTCCACGCCTACCGCAGGCCGCCCGGCTTCCGGGAGCGGGCCGTCGAACTCGCCCTGGTGGCCGCCGAGGAGGCCATGGCGGCCCTGCCCGCGGGCCTCGTACCGGCCGAGCGGTTCGGGGTGGTGCTCGGTACCTGCAACGCCGGGCTGCTCTCCGGACGGGAGTGGCTGCGGGCCGTCGAGGCCGGCGAGGAGCCGCAGGCCGGGCTGCCGCTGCTGGTGACGCCGCAGGCGCTGGCCGAGACCGTGGGCGCCGCGTTCCGGCTGCGCGGCCCGGTGCTGGCGGTCAACACCGCCTGCGCCTCGGGCGCCAACGCCATCGGACTGGCCGCGGACCTGCTGCGCACCGGCCGGGCCGATGCCGTACTGGCCGGGGGCAGCGACGCGTTCTCGGACGTCGTCTTCGCCGGATTCAACTCCCTGCAGTCGCTGTCGCCGGAGCCGGCCGCTCCGTACTCCGGGAACCGGCAGGGGCTCTCGCTGGGCGAGGGCAGCGGCATGATGCTGCTGGTGCGCTGCGAGTTCGCGAGCGAGCACGGCCTCGCGGGGCTCGCCGACATCGCCGGATACGGGCTGTCGGCCGACGGGTTCCACGCCACCGCCCCGCATCCGGAGGGCAAGGGCGCCGCCCGGGCCATCGAGGCGGCACTGCGGCACGCCGGAGTCACTCCCGGGCAGATCGGGTACGTCAACGGACACGGCACCGGCACCCCGAAGAACGACCCGGCCGAGTCCAGCGCCATCGCCCTGGCGCTGGGCGCCGACGAAGCCGCCCGCACCCCGGTCTCCAGTACCAAGTCCATGATCGGCCACACCCTCGGCGCGGCCGGGGCCGTCGAGGCCATCGTGACCGCGCGCGCCCTGGCCGAGCAGACCGCACCGCCCACCGCCTCCTTCGGCACGCCCGCCGCCGACTGCCCGCTGGACTACATCCCGGGTTCGGCGCGGCCGCTGTCCACCGGCGCGGCGCTGTCCAACAACTTCGCCTTCGGCGGGGCCAATGCCGCGCTGGTGCTGACCCGGACGCAGGACGGGCACCGTCCCCCGCTGCCCGAGACCGACCAGGTGGTGATCACCGGTATCGGCCTGCTCAGCCCGGCGGGCGGCACCGCGGCCGAGCTCTGGTCGGCGTTCGCACGCGGCGACAGCCCCGTCGACTGGACGGACGGGATGCCGCTGAGCCGGTTCGACTTCGACCCGGAGCCCTATCTGACCAAGCGTCAGCGGCGCCGGATGGACCGCCTCGGCCAGCTCGGCGTGGCCGCCACCGCGAAGGCTCTGGCCGATGCGGGCTTCGAGCCGGGCAGCGCGGAGGCGGAAGCGGTCGGTGTCGTCTTCGGTACCGGCACCGGGCCGATGGAGGCCATGGAGCGCTTCACCGTCCCGCTGCTGACGGCGGGGCCGCGGGCCGCCGACCCGGGAGTGTTCCCCAACACCGTCTACAACCAGGCGGCCGGGCAGATCGCCATGCACCTCGGCCTGCGCGGCCCCACGTCCACACTCTCCGTGGGCCACGCGACCGGCGCCGCCGCACTCGCGTACGCCGCCGACCTGCTCGCGGCCGGCCACGCCGACACCCTGGTCTGCACCGTCACGGACACCCTCACCGAGCAGGTGGCGAAGGCGTACGCCGCGGTGGGTGCCGCCTCCACCCGCGCCCCCGGAGAGCCGGCCGACGGCCGGTTCATGCTCGCCGAGGGCAGTGTCGCCGTCGTGCTCGAACGGCGCTCCTCCGCGCTGGCCCGCGGCGCGCGGATCCTCGGCGAGGTGCTCGGCCACGGCATGGCGTCCGACGCCAGCCGCGCCCGGCTGTGGGACCCGCGGGGCCGAGGTCTGGAGCGCGCCATGCGCGCCGCCCTGGACGACGGCCGTCTGGGGCCCGCCGAGGTGTCGGCCGTCTGGCTCGCGGCGGCCGGCCTGCGGTCCGCCGACTCGGCCGAGACCGAGGCCGTTCACCGGCTCTTCCGCCCCTACCCGGTACCCGCCCTGCACGCCCCGAAGACCGTACTCGGCGAGCCCATGGGCGTCGGCGGCGCCCTGAGCCTCGCGCTGGCGCTGCACCAGGGCCGCGCCGGGCACCGCCCGGTGCTGGTGAACAGCTCGTCCCTCGGCGGCAGCCATGTGTCGCTCGCGGTGCGCTGCGGCTCCGGTGCCGCCGACGCCCGTACCGCCGACGCCCGTACCGCCGACGCCCGTACTACCTCCGCAGCAAACCCGACAGGAGAGGCCCGATGAAGCTCGAAGGACAGGTCGCACTGGTCACCGGCGGTTCCCGGGGCATCGGCGCAGCCGTGTGCCGCCGCCTCGCCGCCGACGGTGCCGCCGTCGCCGTCAACTACCGCAGCTCCGAGGGCCCCGCCAAGGAGCTGGTCCGCGAGATCGAGGCGGCCGGCGGACGTGCCCTCGCCGTACACGGCGACGTGGCGGACCCGGCCCAGGCCACCGAGCTGGTGCGCCAGGTCACCGAGGACCTCGGCGGCCTCGACATCCTGGTGAACAACGCCGGTGTCGCCCAGGACGCGCTCATCTACCACATGGAGATGGACGACTGGCTGGACGTCATGCGGGTCAACTTCGGGGGCGTCTTCCACTGCACCAAGGCCGTCCTGCCGCACTTCATGGCCAAGGGCGGCGGCGTCATCGTCAATGTCTCCTCCGTCATGGGTGAGCGCGGCTGGATCGGCGAGTCCAACTACGCCGCCTCCAAGGGCGCCGTCAACGCCTTCACCCGCTGCTGTGCCATGGAGTCGGCACGCTTCGGCATCCGCGTGAACGCGGTCCTGCCCGGCTTCGCCCCCACCGATCTGGTGGCCGGCCTCACCGAGGGCGCCACCGGCCGGTCGATCAAGAAGCAGATCCCGATGCGGCAGTTCGGCAACACCGACCAGATCGCCGAGGTGGTGCGCTTCCTGAGCGGCCCGGAGTCCTCGTACATGACGGGCTCGCTGGTCAACGTGGACGGCGGGGCCATGACCGCGCTGGGTCTGGGGCGCCCATGAGTACACCCCGGACCACGGTACGCAAGGCGGCACCCGACGAGCTGCCTCGCGAGAGCATGGAGGAGCGGGCCGCGGAACTACGGGTCCTCAAGGAGGAGTTGTACGCGGGCGATCCCGCCGCCACCGAACGGCAGCGCGCAAAGGGCAAGCTGACCGTCCGCGACCGGCTCGGGCTCCTGCTGGACGAGGATTCGTTCATCGAGATCGAACCGATGCGCCGGCACCGCGCCACCGACTTCGGCATGGACCGCAGAAGGCCGCACGGCGACGGCGTCGTCGCCGGCTGGGGCCGGGTGCTCGGCCGCCAGGTCCTGGTCTACGGCCATGACTTCCGCGTCTTCGGCGGCGCGCTGGGCGAGGCGCACGCGGAGAAGATCCACAAGGTGATGGATCTGGCGGAGAGCAGCGGCGTCCCGCTGATCTCGCTGTGCGACGGCGCCGGAGCACGCATTCAGGAGGGGGTGACCGCGCTCGCCGGATACGGCGGGATCTTCAGCCGGAACGTCCGCGCTTCCGGGGTGATTCCGCAGATCAGCGTGGTCCTCGGGCCATGCGCCGGCGGCGCGGCCTATTCTCCGGCGCTGACCGACTTCGTGTTCATGGTCCGTGGCACCTCGCAGATGTTCCTGACGGGACCCGACGTGGTCCAGGCGGTCACCGGCGAGAAGCTGACCCAGGACGAGCTGGGCGGTGCGGACATGCACTCCCAGGTCTCGGGTCTCGCCGCGTTCGCGCACGACGACGAGGAGTCCTGCCTCGAGGACGTGCGCCATCTGCTGTCGCTGCTGCCCTCCAACAACCGCGAGATGCCGCCGGCCGAGGCGTGCCAGGATCCGGCGGACCGTTCCTGCGACGGGCTGTTCGACATCGTGCCGACCGATCCGCAGGCCGCGTACGACATGCGCAAGGTCATCGAGGAGATCGTCGACGACGGCGAGTTCTTCGAGGTGCACGAGGGCTGGGGGCCCAGCCTGATCTGCGTGCTGGCGCGGCTGGACGGCCAGACGGTGGGCATTCTGGCCAACCAGCCGCTGCGGATGGCGGGTGTGCTCGACATCGCCTCCTCCGAGAAGGGGGCCAGGTTCGTCCAGACCTGCGACGCGTTCAACATCCCGCTGGTCACGCTCGTCGACGTACCGGGCTTTCTGCCGGGGGCCGACCAGGAGCGCGGCGGGATCATCCGGCACGGCGCCAAGCTCCTGTACGCGTACTGCAACGCCACCGTGCCGCGGATCCAGGTCATCGTGCGCAAGGCGTACGGCGGTGCCTACATCGTGATGGACTCGCGGTCCATCGGCACGGACCTCTCCTTCGCCTGGCCCACCAACGAGATCGCGGTGATGGGCGCGGAGGGGGCGGCCAACGTCGTCTTCCGCCGACGGATCGCCGCGGCCGACGACCCGGACGCGGAGCGCCGCGAGGTCGTCGACGAGTACCGGCGCACGCTGATGCACCCGTACTACGCGGCTGAGCGCGGGCTCGTCGACGATGTCATCGACCCGCGGGACACCCGGTCCGTACTCATCCGCTCGCTGGAGCTGCTGCGCGCCAAGTACGTGGCCCTGGTGCAGCGCAAGCACGGGAACCCACCGCAGTGAACGGCCCGGTCGAGCTCTGTGTGGTGGGCGGCAACCCGACCCACGAAGAGCTGTGCGCGGTGCTCGTGGCGCTGCGGCTGGCCACGGCCCCGAACGCACCCGCGGCGCGGCAGGCGCAGGCCGTACCGGCGGCCGGACCCTGGCCGGTGCCCCGGGCGGTCCCGCAGGTGTCGGCCGTCTCCTGGGCCGCGGCGCCCCGGACCCCGGCCGGCTGAGCCCGGTGTATCCGCGGCGGGGGTCCGCGGATCTTACGGATAACAGCGCGCAGCCGGCGCGGCCCCACGGCCCGCCGCCGCACCTCTCCGCCCCCAGGGCGCATGTCAACGCCTGTTTCTCAACGCCTACTTCAGTCCCGGAGGACTCTCCATGGAGCACAACACCATCGTCGAAGCCGTGAACGAGGCTGTGATCGAGGCCCTCGGTGTGGAACCGGAGGAGGTCACCCCGCAGGCCACCCTGCTGGACGACCTGGGTGCCGAGTCGATCGACCTGCTCGACATCCTCTTCCGTCTCGAGCGCTCGCTCGGCATCAAGATCCAGGCGGCCGAGCTCGCCGCCTATGTCCAGGGCGGCATCCCGGACGAGGAGTTCGGCGACGAGAACGAGATCGTCTCGGCGGCCGGCCTGGCCCAGCTGAAGAAGGTCATGCCGCAGATCGACGTCGCGACGCTCACCGGAAAGCTCCAGGCCACCCAGGTCATGGGTCTGTTCACGGTGGAGAACCTGGTCTCCCTCGTCGTGCACCGGGCGGAGCTCGGCGCCGCCGAGGTCGCCGGCGCCGCTGCCTGAGGAGCTGCACAGTGACCGCGATACACATCATCGGCACCGGGGGCTACCAGCCCGGTGACCCGATCTCGACCGAGGAGATCGCACGCCTCGTCGGCCCGCTGCCGGACGAGGTGCGCGAGGGTCTGTCGATCGAGCGCCGGTTCTGGATGATCGACCCGGCCACCGGCGAACACCGCGAGAACAACTCGGACATGGCCTACAAGGCGGCCGTACGGGCGCTGGACTCCGCGGGGATCGAACCGGGCGACGTGGATCTGATCATCCTCGCCACGGGCACGCCCGACTACCCGCTCCCTCCGCTGGTGAACCTGGTCCAGGAACGCCTGGGCCTGGTGCGCTGCGCCACTCTGGAGCTGCGCTCCGGCGGTGCGGGCGTCGTCCAGGGCCTGGACATCGCCCGGATGTACCTGCAGTCGGGCGTCTACCGGACGGCCCTGGTCATCGGCAGCGAGGCGATCTCCCCGGTCCTGGCGCCGGTGTTCCTCGGGCAGGACCCGCACAAGATCCGCATGCGGGACCGGGTGCCGGTCTACATGTTCGGCGACGGTGCGGGGGCGATCGTCCTGCGCGCCGAGGAGGGAGCCGAGTCCGGGGGACTGCTCGGGGCCTCGATGGAGGCGATCGGCGGCGACCGCAAGGCCGGAATCCACTCGGTGGGCGGCGGGACGCACGCGCCGATCCACGAGCAGCTGAAGGCCAAGCGGCTCGTCGATCTCAAGGTCGACGTGGTCGGCGCCGGCGACTTCACCCCGGTGATGGTCACCGAGGCGATCAGCAGCACGCTGCGGCGCAGCGGCGTGGACGTCGACTCCGTCGACCTCTGTCTCGTCCCGGAGGGCAATGTCGGCTGGATGCTCGACTCGCTCAAGGAGCTGGGCCTCGACACCGCCGACTGGAAGGCGCTGGACGGGAAGATCATCGACAGCCTCTCCACCATGGGGGCCGTCGGCTGTGCGGCGGTGCCGCTCTTCCTCGACGACGCGTGGCGCAGCGGCCGTATCAAGCCCGGTGACCGGCTGATGCTGGTGGGCGTCGAGTCCACCAAGTGGATCTACGCCGGGGCGGTCGTGGACTGGACCGCGCCCGCTCCCACCGGCTGAGGAAGGGACCGGTCATGATGTCCCGACAGCCGTCCGCCGCCCCTGTGGCCCCTGTCGCCGCTGTGGCCTCCGTCGCCGGGGCGGAGGGCGACGCCGGGCTCAGCGCCGGGCGGTTCCGGCAGGCCATGGGGCGGTTCCTCACCGGCATCGCGGTGGTCACCTCGTGCGATGCCGACGGCCCGCACGGGACCACGGTCAGCTCGCTGGCCTCGGTCTCCCTCGATCCGCCGATGCTGCTGGTCTGCCTGAGCCGTCGCTCGTACGGCGCCGAAGTGATCCGTACCGCCGGCACGTTCACCGTCAACGTGCTGGGGCGTGACCAGTCGGAGCTGGCCGGCTGGTTCGCCACACCGGGCAGGCCGCGCGGGGCGGCGGGGTTCGCCGACGTGGCGTACCGGACCGGCAGTACGGGCGCCCCGGTGCTCGCCGGGGCCCTGACCCACCTGGACTGCCGGGTGGCCCAGCAGATTCCCGCCGGCGACCACACCATCTTCGTCGGGGAGGTCGCGGACGTGGGACTGGCCGACAGCACCGATCCGCTCGCGTACCACCAGGGACAGTTCCTGCTCCTGTGATCCCCCTCCCGTCGACCGCGGGCAGAAGAGGGGCCGGCGCGGCCTGCGCGCCGGCCCCTCTCGCGCCCGCCCACCCTAGGAAGTCACCATGAGCGACATCGCCTTTCTCTTCCCGGGCCAGGGCTCCCAACGGCCCGGTATGGGCCGGGATCTCGTCGAACGCCATCCGGAACTGGCCGAGCGGTACTACCGGCCCGCCGACGACCTGCTGGGCCTGGAGCTGTCGAAGCTCTGCTTCGAGGGTTCGGCGGAGGATCTGCTGCCCACCGAGATCACCCAGCCCGCGGTCTTCCTCACGAGCATCGCCGTGCTGGACATCCTGCGCGGGCACGGCATCACCCCGTCCGTCGCGGCCGGTCACAGTCTGGGTGAGTACGCGGCGCTCGTCTGCGCCGACGTGCTGGACTGGGAGGACGCCCTCCGTCTGGTGCGCAGGCGCGGTGAGTTGATGGCCCGGGTCAACGAGCGCACGCCGGGGGCGATGGCGGCGGTCATCGGCCTGCCGGCCGAGCGGGTCGAGGCGCTCTGCGCGCGACTGAGCGAGCGCGGCGGCGGGATCGTGGAGATCGCCAACGACAACGACCCGGCGCAGCAGGTTGTCTCCGGCGAGCGGGAGGCCGTGCGTGAGCTGGCCGCCGCGGCCAAGTCCCTCGGCGCGGAGCGCACGGTCATGCTGAACGTCGGGGCTCCCTTCCACTGCAGTCTCATGCACGAGCTGGAGGAGGAGTTCACCGCCGAGCTGGAAACGGTCGCTTTCCGGAACCCGCGGCTACCTGTTCTGGCCAATGTGACGGCGGCCGAGATCCGTACCGCCGACCAGGCCCGGGAGGGCCTGCGCCGGCAACTGGCAGGGGCGGTCCGCTGGACGGAGACGCTGCGGGCGATCGGCGCCAGGGGCGTGCGGGCCGTCGTGGAGGCCGGTCCCGGGCGCGTGTTGAGCGGCTTCTGCCGCAACACGCTTCCCGAAGTGGAACGTTATCCGGCCGGTGAGGCCCGGCGTATCGACAGGCTGCTCAATTCCCTGGGACAGGGCGCCCGGCCGCAGGCATGAAGAACCTGCCGGGAGATGAAAGCGGAATCCCGCGAACCGGCATACTTAACGGTATTGTCGGTCGCGGGACTTTCCCCTACCCTGTGACTAGTTAAGAGACGAACTAAGTGTGGAGGTGGGCGCAGTGGCACGGGACGAAGCCGGCACCGATGCTCTGGGCAAGCTCGCCGATGCCATCGGACAGCCCGCACCGAGCATGGTGGAAAACGCCAAGGCGCTCTTTCCGTTCATCGCGTACGAAGCCCGAATGAACAGCAAGGAACCGGTCGCCGTCGCGGAGTGCGCCCACCTGGAATCACACCGCCGCTGAACGCAGTCCGGAACTGCTCTCCAGGGCATAGGCGCGGAGCCCCATCTTCTTGATGGAGTCGAACAACTCCCTCGCCTGCTCCGAACGGTCCGCCTCACGCTCCAGAGCCCGCTCCAGGTGCTTCAGGCAGCGTGCGCGGATGGGACCGATGGATCCACGTGCCATCCCCAGCGTGGCACTGACGTCGTCGTACGACATCGGCGGGTCGGCCACCAACAGGCCGAGCAGCGCCTGGCACTTGGGCGAGAGCGTGCAGTACGCGAGAAGTACCTCGTCACGGCGCTCCCGAGCCAGCGCCGACTCCTCCGGCTGGTTCGCCGACGGCTGCGGACGGTCGAACACCTCGGGGTCCTCGATCGGTGTGCTCCGGCCGGACTTCTGGATGTGCTTGAGACTCTCGCGGCGCGCCGCGACGGAGATCCAGTGCGCGAGTTTCTCCGGGTCCCGGAGCTTTCCCAGATGCTGGATCACCCGCATCCACGTCACCTGGCTGACGTCCTCGCAGTCCGCGGCGCTGAGTCGATGCCCCCGTGCGATCGCCCAGATCAGAGGTGTATAGCGGTCTACTATCCGGTTCCAGCTCTCCTGGCTGCCGGCCAGGCATTCGTCCACGAGCCTATGCAAGGCAACAGCTTCCATGCATCCCCCCGATGCTCTCATTCGACGTGCAGCTTCGCGGGTGCCGGTCCGGGCTACCGCTTGGCCGCAGATCCTCTTGAGAATGTAAGAGCGTCTCAATAACTACTGTCGCGAGCGCTACGGGTGTTAACTATACGGCGACTCCGGGGCTTGATGTCAACGGTCATTCTGCTGCCTCGGCAACCGGCGACGCCGGGACGGAGGCGACCGGGGAGACGCACGAATGCAACGTATCCAGGGCCGAGTTGAGCAGATCTGTTGGGTCATCAGCGCATCTGCGCACGATCTCCGGAGAGGAACGGTCATGGCACCCCAGAGCGAAGTCCGTGTGGCCCGAGTGGAACAGATCACGCCAGAGGCTCCGCTGCGCGTTTACGTCGACGAAACTCCCGTCCTCCTCGCCCGCGTTGGCACCGAGCTGCACGCGATTCGCGACATGTGCTCGCACGAGGGGGCCCCGCTGTCAGAGGGGGAGGTGGCAGCGGACGGCACGGTGGAGTGCCCCTGGCACTTCAGCCGCTTCTGCCTGCGCACCGGCGAAGCCCTGGACCTGCCGGCCACGGAACCGGTGGAGACGTTCAGGACGCGGGTGGCGGACGGGGAGATCTTCGTCTCCCGCGCCACCCAGCGAGCGGTCTGACGCCGGCCGGTACGCCGACGCCCGCAGGGGGTCGCCTCAGGCGGTGGCGAGCGAGATCTCGGTGGACTTGACGAGCGCGACGACCGAGGAACCGGCGGTCAGTCCGAGGTCGGTGACGGCGTCCTTGGTGACCACGGCGGTCAGCTCGCCGCCCTCGACGCCGACCTTCACACTGGCCATGGCGCCGCCCGTGGAGATCTCGGTGACCGTGCCGGGGATCCGGTTGCGGATGCTCAGGCCCTCGACCGGGCCGGTGGCCAGCGACACCTCGGTGGACTTCACGAGGGTGCGGACCGCGGAGCCTTCGGCGAGGCCCAGTTCCTTGACGGCATCGAGTGTGATGGCCGCGGTGATGTCCTGGCCGCCGGCCAGACGCACCCTGACCGTCGCCATGGCCTCGCCGGGGGTGACGGCGGTGACGGTCCCGGGGAGCTGGTTACGGATGCTCAGGCGCATGGAGATACCCCTCGACTCGACTGTCTCGACTATGAAGTGGAATGCCGGTCTTCGCCTGCTGACTGCCGCTTGGTGCTTCCTCTGAGGGGACTCGCATCTGCCATGGAGGTTCGGCCCAAACGTTGCAGATGCGAGGTAAAGAGTCCTATCTTGGCGCGCATGCAGTCCTACACCATCGGACAGGCGGCGCGTCTGCTCGGCGTCAGCCCTGATACCGCGCGCCGCTGGGCCGACGCCGGCCGAGTCGCGACCCACCGCGACGAGAGCGGGCGCCGCCTCATCGACGGCCGTGATCTCGCGGCGTTCTCCATCGAGGTCGGCCAAGGCGGCACGGGCGAGGAGGAGGCCACCTACACCTCCGCCCGCAACGCCTTTCCGGGCATCGTCACCGCCGTGAAGCTCGGTGACGTCGCGGCGCAGGTGGAGATCCAGGCCGGTCCGCACCGCCTCGTCTCGCTGCTCACCCGGGAGGCCGTCGAGGAACTGGGGCTGGAGGTCGGCATGCAGGCCACCGCCCGCGTGAAGTCGACCAACGTGCACATCGACCGCACCTGACCCTGACCCCTAGGGCCTGTCCGGCGGATCTTGGCCGGGGCCACGACGCCTGGCACGGCACCTCGCCGCGTTGCCGAAATGCCCGAATAGCTCCGCTATTAGGGCACTCCGGCGCCTTGCGATGCACCGCACCAGACGCCGCGTCCTATCCGGCCCTGATCCGCCGGACAGGCCCTAGCTCAACCAAGCGGCGTCGCCCGTCACCGGCGCGGCTCACCACCATCCGCCCGGACGGCGTCCGCCGGCCGCGTTCCCAAGGAGTCCCACCCGCATGTCGCTCGCTCTCCCGTTCACCCGACGCCGCGTCGCCGCCGCGCTCGTGACCACCGCCCTCCTCGTCCCGCTCACTGCCTGTGGCAGCGGCAACGACGACAAGAAGGACGCCGGAGCCAAGACCGGCGAGTCGGCAACCGGTACCCCGAAGGCCGAGCTGACCGTGCTGGCGGCCGCCTCGCTGACCGACGTCTTCAAGACGGCCGGCGCCGCCTACGAGAAGTCCCACCCGGGCACGAAGATCACCTTCTCCTTCGCCGGCTCGCAGGAGCTCGCCGCCCAGGTCAGGCAGGGCGCCCCCGCCGACGCCCTGGTCACCGCCGACACCAAGACCATGGACGCGCTGAAGGACGACACCGGCGCCCCGACGATCATCGCCAAGAACCGTCTGGTCATCGCCACGGGCGAGGGAAACCCGCAGAAGATCGACGGGCTGAAGGACCTCGCGGACACCAAGCTCAAGGTGGTGCTGGCCGCGCCCGAGGTCCCGGTCGGCCGCTACAGCCAGAAGATCCTGGACGCCCAGAAGATCACCGTGAAGCCGGTCTCGCAGGAGCCGAACGTCCGAGCCGTGCTCAGCAAGGTCGAGCTGGGCGAGGCCGACGCAGGTCTCGTCTACCGGACCGACGCCGCCACCGCGACCGACAAGGTCGACGCCGTCGAGATCCCCGACGCGCAGAACGCGATCGCCGAATACCCGGCCGCGACGCTGAAGACCTCCAAGAACTCTGCCGCGGCCGAAGCGTTCGTGACGTGGCTGTCCTCGCCCGAGGCCCAGAAGATCTTCCAGGACGCGGACTTCCAGCAGCCCTGACCCCTTCCTGCGCGGGCGGCCCGACTAGGGCCGTCCGCGTCCGTACGACGCGCCCCAGGGATCTGAAGATGAAACGTCTCCGCAGCCGTGCACCCGGCCCACGCACCCCCGCCGTTCTGGGGATTCCCGCGCTGCTCGCCGTCGCGTTTCTGCTGCTCCCGCTGATCGGGATCCTGGTACGCACGCAGTGGAACGACCTGGGGGACCATCTGAGCAGTCCGGGAACCACCGAGGCGCTGCGGCTCTCGCTCATCGTCTCGTTCTGGGCGCTCGGCCTGTCCCTGCTGCTCGGCGTGCCGCTCGCCTGGCTGCTGGCCCGCGTCTCCTTCCCCGGCAAGGCGTTCGTACGCTCCCTCGTCCTGCTGCCGATGGTGCTGCCGCCCACCGTCGGCGGCGTGGCTCTGCTCCTCGCCTTCGGCAGACGCGGACTCCTGGGCCCCTGGCTGGAGGACACCTTCGGCATCACCCTGCCGTTCCACACCTCCGGCGCGGTCCTCGCGGCGACGTTCGTCGCCATGCCCTTCCTCGTCATCAGCCTCGAAGGAGCCCTCGGCGGACTACGGCCCCGCTACGAGGAGACCGCCGCCTCCCTCGGTGCGTCCCCGGTACGCGTCTTCTTCACCGTCACCCTGCCGATGGTCGCCCCGGGCCTCATCGCCGGAGCCGCCCTCACCTGGGCGCGCGCCCTGGGCGAGTTCGGCGCGACGATCACCTTCGCCGGCAACCTCCCCGGCACCACGCAGACACTGCCGCTCCAGGTGTACCTGCTGCTCCAGGACGAGCCCGAGGCCGCGACCTCCGTCTCGCTGCTGCTGCTCGCCATCGCCATGGTGGTCCTCGTCGCGCTGCGCGGCCGCTGGAGCGGCACACCGACCGCCCGCCCGCACGAGCCCAAGCCCTCGGCGGACGAGGCGGAACCCGCCGTGGCGGCCCTCCCCACCGCCCCCGAGCCGCCCGGGCCGCAGGAGCACTGGGCCCTGCACGCCGACGTCACCGGCTTCAACCAGCTCACGCTCGACGCCGAACCGGGCACCACCATCGCCGTCGTCGGCCCCAACGGCGCCGGCAAGACCACGCTGCTGCGCGCACTCCTCGGACTGACCCCGCGCGCCCACGCCGTACTGCGTCTCGGCGGCTCCGACGTCACCGAACTGCCCCCGCACCGCCGCAAAGTCGCCTGGGTGCCCCAGGACGGCGCACTCTTCCCGCACCTCACCGCCCTCGCCAACACGGCATACGGACTTCGTGCCCACGGAGTCCCGCGCGCCGAGGCCCGCCGCAGCGCCCAGGAGTGGCTCGACCGCCTCGGCGTCGGCCACCTCGCGCACCGTAAACCGGCACAGGTCTCCGGCGGCCAGGCCCAGCGCGTCGCCCTCGCCCGCGCACTGGCCGCCCGACCGCGACTGCTGCTCCTCGACGAACCCCTCGCGGCCCTCGACCAGACCACCCGCGCCCATGTCCGCCACACTCTGCGCACCCATCTCGACAGCTTCGGCGGCGTCTGCCTGATCGTCACCCACGACCCCGTCGAAGCCGTCTCGCTGGCCGACCGTGTTCTCGTACTCGACGACGGCCGCGCCCTCCAGGACGCCCCGCCCGCCGAGGTCACCCGTCACCCCCGCTCGCCCTGGGTCGCGCGGATGCTCGGCCGCAACGCATGGCCGGGCACGGCCACCGCGAAGGGCCTCCAACTCGCCGGCGGTGAAACCCTGGTGGTCGCGGACCCGCTTCCCGTGGGCGCCGACGCGCTGGCGATCATCGCCCCGGAGGCGGTTTCCGTACACCGCGACAAGCCGACCGGCAGCCCCCGCAACGTCTGGCCCGGCACGGTTCGCGAGATCACCAGCTCCGGCAGCCGGCTGCGCGTCCTGATCACCTCGGACCGGGCCCCGGACCTCGTGGCCGAGATCACCCCCCAGGCCGCCGCCGAGCTCGGCCTCACCGACGGCACACCCGTCTGGACCAGTATCAAAGCGACCGAAACCACTGTGGTGACCCTGTAGGGCAGTGCGCTCCTTATGCGCATGACGCACATGATGGCCAGAATTGACACACGATGTGTTGTCTCCATTCCTTAGGGGTGAAAGGCCATGCCGACGTATGTCACGTTGCTGAACTGGACCGATCAAGGGGTCCGCGCCTACAGGGACACCCCGCAGCGCGCCGAGGCCTTCGCCGCAGCGGCGCAGAAGCTCGGGGCGAAGGTCCTGAACCTCTACTGGACCGTCGGTCCGTACGACCTCGTGGTCGTCGTTGAGGCGCCCGACGACGAGACCGCCACCGCGCTGCTCCTGCAGGTCGGCGGGCTGGGCAACGTCCGTACTACGACCCTGCGGGCCTTCGGCCGGGAGGAGATGGACCGCATCATCGCCAAAGCCACTGGCTGAGGACTTTGTGGACTGTTCAGAGGGGCAGGGGCTGCTCGGTCCAGATGACCTTGCCGTCGGCCGTGTACCGGGTGCCCCAGCGCTGGGAGAGCTGGGCGACCAGGAACAGGCCGCGGCCGCCCTCGTCGGTGGTCGCGGCCCGGCGGAGCCGGGGCGACGTGCTGCTGCCGTCCCACACCTCGCAGGTCAGTACATGGTCGCGGATCAGACGCAGCCGGATCGGCTCGCCGCCGTACCGGATCGCGTTGGTGACCAGCTCGCTGATCATCAGCTCGGTGCTGAACTCCAGCTCTGCCAGGTCCCAGTCGGCCAGCTGCGCGGTCACGTCGGAGCGGATCCGGTGAACGACGGCCGGGTCGGCCGGCAGATCCCAGCCGGCGACCCGGCGGGCGTCCAGGCCGTGGGTGCGGGCGACGAGCAGGGCGACGTCGTCGTGGAGATCGGCAGGCACCAAGAGGTCCAGCAACTCGTCGCAGGTCTGCTGGGGCGGGTGGTCGGAGTGGCTCAGTGCGCGGCGCAGCCGCTGGAGGCCGGCTTCGATGTCGAGATCGCGGCCCGCGACGAGCCCGTCGGTGTACAGGACCAGCCGACTGCCCTCGGGCAGGTGCAGTTCGGCGGATTCGAAGGGCAGGCCGCCGAGGCCGAGCGGCGGGCCGGCGGGCAGCTCGGGGAAGTATGCCGAGCCGTTGGGATACACGACGGCGGGTGGAAGGTGACCGGCACGCGCCATGGTGCAGGAGCGGGAGACGGGATCGTAGACCGCGTAGAGGCAGGTGGCACCGATGATGCCCGCACTGCCGCCGTCGGCGGCCTCGCTGTCGTCCCCGGCCGCCCGGTCCTCATCCTCGCCCTGGGCCATGCGCGCGACCAGGTCGTCGAGGTGGGCGAGGACCTCGTCGGGAGGCAGATCCAGAGTGGCGAAGTTGTGCACGGCGGTGCGGAGGCGGCCCATCGTGGCGGCGGCATGCAGTCCGCGGCCGACCACGTCGCCCACGACCAGGGCGACTCGAGCCGCCGACAGGGGGATGACGTCGAACCAGTCGCCGCCGACTCCGGCCCGAGAGGGCAGGTAGCGGTGTGCGACGTCGACGGCGGTATGTGCGGGCAGCCACCGCGGCAGCAGGCTCCGCTGCAGGGTCAGGGCCATGGTGTGTTCACGGGTGTAGCGGCGGGCGTTGTCGATGCACACGGCCGCCCTGCCGACGAGCTCCTCGGCGAGGGCCAGGTCGGCCTCCTCGAACGGCGCGGGCTTCTCCTGACGCCAGAAGCTGACCACCCCCAGGACCACGCCCCGGGCGCGCAAGGGGACGACGATGAGTGAGTGGATGCCGTAGTCCAGGAGCCTTTGAAGGCGCACCGGGTCCTGGGTCGCCGCCCCGGGGGAGCGCGACAGATCGGGGTCGAGGACCGGCCGCTCGCCGGTGAGGGCCACGGCCTGCGGCGTGGGTGACTCGAAGCGGATCAGCCTGCCCAGCGGGTACAGGGGATGGTCGGTGCGGATGGCGCCCATGGCCGTGCGGCGGAGGGCGGTACCTGCCGGGGGCTCGTCGCCGCGCAGGACGGCGTCGGGCAGGTCGACCGTGACGAAGTCGGCGAATTCCGGGACCGCCGCCTCTGCGAGTTCCTCGGCGGTCCGTCTCACGTCCAGGGTCGTGCCGATGCTGAGGCCGGCCTCGTAGGCCAGTGTCAGCCGTTCCTGCGCCGCGGCGACCTGGCCGGTGACGGTGTGCAGTTCGGTGATGTCCCGCAGCGTCGCCACGCTGCCCCATCGCCGTCCGCGCCAGTGCGCGGGGCGGTGGTTGACCACGACGGAGAGTAGCCGTCCCCTGGCCGGGTGCACCTCGTCGTCGGCGACACGGCCGGAGGAAAGCAGCTCGGCGATGGGCGCGGTGAGGCCGAGATCGGTGACGTGACGTCCCTCCGTGTCCGCGGGCAGGTGCAGCAGCCGGTGCGCCTCGTCGTTGGCCAGCACCAGGCGGCGCTCGTCGTCGACGATGAGCACACCCTCGCGGACCGAGTGCAGTACCGCCTCATGGTGCTCGTACATGCGCGTGATCTCGATGGGACCCATACCGTGTGTCTGGAGCCGCAGCCGTCTGCTGGCCCACGCCACGCCCGCGACGGCGAGGACGAACGAGGTGGCCGCGCCTCCGAGCAGGACCGGCACATGGGCGCTGATCTCGCGCGTCACCTCTTCGATGTCGACGCCCACGGCGACCAGGCCGACCACCGAGCGGTCGGCGCCGATGACGGGCACGACGGCCCGCACCGTCTCGCCCGAGGGCCCGGTGAAGGTCTCCGTGAAGGTACGGCCTTCCGCGGCTGCTTCGATGTGGCCGACGAAGCGCTTCCCGATCAGGTCGGTGTCAGGGTGTGTGTAACGGATGCCCGCCGTGCTCAGCACGACGACGAACCTGACGCCGGTTCTCTGCCGGACGCTCTCGGCGCGCGGCTGCAGTATCGCGGTCGGGTTCGGGGAACGCAGCGCCGCCACGGTTTCGGGGGACTCCGCGAAGGTCGTGGCGATGGCGACCGCGCGCTCGCGCACCCTCTCCACGGCGTCGCGCCGGTCCTGCAGGACGAGCGCGATCGCCGCCGTGGAGACGAGCAGCAGCACGATCGCCAGCACGAGGACGAACATCTGGCCGGCGACAGTGCGCGGGCCCAGCGTCGAGTGCAGGCGCCGGAGGCCCGACCCGAGTCGTACGCGGAGGGAGGCCATGGGGGATCACCGCCCGGGGGCCGGCGCCTGGTCGGTCCGGATCGTTCTGCCGCGGGCGCTGCTGCGGCTGCCCCGGTGGGTTGTGAACATCGCGATCCGCAACGACGACAGGGAGAAGCCGTTCCTCCGTGTCCGGCCGCGGGGTGGGGTGGTGCGTCCCGGAAGCACGCTCACCCAGCCAGAATGCTCTTCTTCGGGCCGTCGGGCACCTTTCGGTTCCGGCGGTGGAAATCCCCGCACGGCAGCGGACCGGAGGTGGCGGATTTCGCCAGGCGCAGCCGGCTGCGCTGACGTGCTTCGCTCCCTCATGCGAAGCGGTCGATGAGGATCATCGCCACGTCGTCTGTCAAGCGGCCCTCGGTGTGGCGGATCAGCGCCTCGTGCAGTTCGTCCAGGAACTCCTGCGGGGAGGTGCCGGCGGGTATCTGCTCAATGGTCTCCGGCAGAGGGAGGAAGTCGTTGTCGCGGTTGCGGGCTTCGATGACGCCGTCGGTGTAGAACAGCAGGCGGTCGCCGGGCAGGAACGGGTAGCTCTCGGGCTTGGCGGGAGGACCGTTGACGAGGTCTTCGAGACCGAGCGGCGGCAGTGACGAGGCGGGCGTCAGGGCCTGAACCTTGCCCTGGTGGAGAACCAGCGGAGGCGGATGGCCACGGTTGACCAGGTGCACCACCTGTTCGTCCGGCACCTGGGCGATGAGCGCAGTGGTGAATCCCTCCAGCAGAACTTCAGGAAGTTTCTCCTGGGAGTACGTACCCGGTACGGCGCCCTCTCGCCGCAGCGCAGCCGCGCAGCGGTCCACGACCCCCCGCAGTTCGTCCTCATAGTGAACGGCCTCCCGGAACGCGCCCAACGCCACCGCGACCGCACGTATGGCGGACAGCCCCTTTCCCCGGACGTCCCCCACGATCAGCCGGACGCCATAGCGCGTCTGCACGGCCTCGTACAGATCGCCGCCAATCTGTGCCCCTGTCCCGGCCGCGAGGCACAGGCTGGCCGCCCGTACCGGGCCCAGGAGCTCGGGGACAGGCCGCAGGACGACCTCCTGAGCCGCAACTGCGATCTGGCGAACCTGGTCGAGCTCGCTCTGTCTACGCGTGCGCACCGCGTTACTCAGGAGGACACTGGCCACGGACACCACGATCAGTCCCAGGAAGTTGCCGATGATCAGCTGGGTCAGGGTTCCCCACGACTGGTTGTAGGTCGCGGAGGTCACGGTCACACCCACAGCGAGGGCTGCCGCGGACAGCGTGCCCTTCGGGCCCATCGTCAGCGCGGCCAGCGCCGGCGTCGTGGTGAGGACGGGACCGGTGATGAGCTCGTGTGCGGGCGAGAGCTCGATGCCCAGTACGACCAGCGCGATCGCGAAGGGCGCACACTGCGCCAGTGTGAACAGGACCTCGCGGTGACCGCCCCCTCCTGGTCGAGAGGACGCTCCTGGCCGAACAGGTGAGCGAGGACGTGACCCCATGGGAACAGCCTGCCTCGCGGCAGCCGTCGCGGCCTCCCGGGAACCCGATGACCGGCGTCGCCCCTGCGACGAATGGCTCACCCGCCACTCACTCGGGATCAGTAATGGGGAACGACAAAGAGCCGGACCCAGTGGGACTGGGTCCGGCTCTCGATGTCTGGCACATCCGCAGGTCAGCGGGTGTTTCACGCTGGTCCGGCTTCTGTGCCCCCGGCAGGATTCGAACCTGCGCACACGGCTCCGGAGGCCGTTGCTCTATCCCCTGAGCTACGGGGGCGCGTCGCCCTGTTGTGCGGCGACGGGTAGAACCCTACCAGCTCCCGGCAGGTCTCCATGAACGGGTATTTGGCCGTGCCGGGAGGGGCTGCGGTCCGGCTTTCGCCCCGGTGGCGCCGTCGCCTCCGTCCCGTCCTTCCCCTCCGTTCCGCCGGCTCCCCCGCACGGGGTGGAAGTGGGCAAAACCCGGACGCAGCCCCGCCCCGCGACCTACTCTCGAGTTGTGCCAGGCGCGTCGGGCCGGGTGCTTGTTGTCGACGACAACAAGGTCATCCGGCAGCTGATCAGGGTCAATCTCGAGCTGGAGGGCTTCGAGGTCGTGACCGCGGCCGATGGTGCCGAGTGTCTGGAGATCGTGCACCTCGTGCGCCCGGACGTGATCACGCTCGACGTCGTCATGCCGCGCCTCGACGGGCTGCGCACCGCCGCGCGGCTGCGTTCCGATCCGCGGACGAGGCATCTGCCCGTCGCGATCGTCAGCGCCTGTACGCAGCAGGAGGTCGACAGCGGCGCCGGGGCCGGGGTGGACGCCTTTCTCGCCAAGCCCTTCGAGCCGGCCGAGCTCGTCCGGGTCGTCCGGCAGCTGATGCGACGCGAGCGCCGGGAGGATCCGCCGTCCGCCGACGGCAGGCAAGGCGCCGGGGCCGGGCACACCCGCGGCTGACCGCGACCGCCGTCCCCACGACGTACCGACCCCACGACCACACGACGACCACATGGCGAAACCGGTTCGCGGAAGGACCCCCCTCCTCCCCTAGGCTTGTCCCGTGACCCCCGCCGATCTCTCCCGTACCGTGCTGCGCACCGTGCGGCGCGCCGTCGAGGAGGACGGGCTGTGCGTCGCCGTGCCCGAGCGGGTGCAGGTGGAGCGGCCCCGGCCCGGCGGGCGCGGGGACTACGCGACGAATGTGGCCATGCGGCTCGCCCGCCACGCCGGTGTGCCGCCGCTTCAGGTCGCCGAAGTGCTGAGGCGCCGGCTCGCGGAGAGCCAGGGCATCGCCGGGGTCGAGATCACCGGGCCCGGGTTCCTCAACATCACCCTGGACACCACCGCCCGGTACGGGCTCGTACGCGAGGTGCTGCGGAGCGGGGGCCGGTACGGCCACGGCGATTCCCTTGCCGGCCAGGTGCTGCAGTACGGCCACCGCGGCGAGGTCCGTGCCGCCGTTGCCGCCGACTCGGTCGGGCGGATTCTGCGGTCCCAGGGAGCCGTCGTACGGGTCAGCTGTGACGAGGTCCGTGATCCCGACTGGGCGGATCTCCGGGTGACCACCGAGTACGGGCCCGGGCGCCCCGGCGCCGGCCCGGTGCCCGCAGGCGAGACCGCCGGCGCGCTGCTGCGCCGGTACGGGGCCGATGCCGCGCGCTGGGCGCTGCTGCGTCCCGCCGCCAACGACCGCCCCCGGTTCGGGGACGAGCTGCTCGCCCAGCGCGCGAGCAACCCCCTCTTCCGGATCCGGTACGCCCATGCACGCGCGCGCGCGCTCAGCCGCGCCGCCGATGACCTGGGGGTCGCAAGCGCGTACGACAGCGCGCATGACGGTGCGCACGACACCGCGTACGACGAGGCGGCCGACGCCGCCGCGGCCGCCGCCCCCGGGCTCCTCGGCGCCCTCGGCGACTACCCCGCCGTCCTCGCCGTCGCCGCACGCCACCACGCGCCCGACCGGCTCGCCCGCTACCTCGAGACGACCGCGGACGCCTTCTTCGACTTCCATGACACGTGCCCGGTGCTGCCCGTCGGGGACGAGAAACCCTCGGCCGCCCACCGTTCCCGTCTCGCCCTCGCCGAGGCCGCCGGGACGGTGCTCGCAGGCGGCCTGTCCCTGCTCGGCATCCACGCACCCGAATACCTGTGACACTTGTGACACTTGTGACAGAGAGACACGAACCATGAGCCGTTCCGCACACCCCGCCGGGCCCCGCCACGCCGACGTTCTCCCGGAGGGCCACTACACCGCGCCGCCCGCCGACCTCAACTCCCTCGACGCGCACGTCTGGTCGCGCACCGTCGCGCGGAACGCGGACGGCGTCGTCACCGTCGGCGGCATCGAAGTGACCCGGCTCGCAGAGGAGTTCGGCACCCCCGCCTACTTCATGGACGAGGCCGACTTCCGGGCCCGCTGCCGCGCCTGGGCCGACGCCTTCGGCAAGGACGCCGACGTGTTCTACGCCGGGAAGGCGTTCCTCTCCCGGGCCGTTGTGCGCTGGCTGACGGAGGAGGGGCTCAACCTCGACGTCTGTTCCGGGGGAGAGCTGACCACCGCCCTCGACGCGGGCATGCCCGCCGAGCGGATCGCCTTCCACGGGAACAACAAGTCCGTCGAGGAGATCGAAAGGGCCGTCCGGGTGGGCGTGGGCCGGATCGTCCTCGACTCCTTCCAGGAGATCGTCCGCGTCGCGCACATCGCGCAGGGCCTCGGCAAGCGCCAGCGCGTGCAGATCCGCGTCACCGTCGGCGTCGAGGCACACACGCACGAGTTCATCGCCACCGCGCACGAGGACCAGAAGTTCGGCATCGCGCTGGCCGGCGGGCAGGCCGCCGAGGCCGTACGGCGGGCGCTGAAGCTCGACGGCCTGGAGCTGATCGGCATCCACTCGCACATCGGGTCGCAGATCTTCGACATGGCCGGCTTCGAGGTGTCCGCCCGGCGCGTCGTCCAGCTGCTCGCCCAGGTACGGGACGAGCACGGGGTCGAGCTGCCCGAGATCGACCTCGGCGGCGGCCTCGGCATCGCGTACGTCTCGGAGGACGACCCCAGCGAGCCGCACGAGATCGCCAAGGCGCTCAGCGAGATCGTCACCCGTGAGTGTGAGGCCGCCGGGCTGACCACGCCCCGGATCTCCGTCGAGCCGGGCCGCGCCGTCGTCGGCCCGACCGCGTTCACGCTGTACGAGGTCGGCACCATCAAGCCGCTCGACGGTCTGCGGACGTACGTCAGCGTGGACGGCGGCATGTCGGACAACATCCGCACCGCGCTCTACGACGCCGAGTACAGCGTCTCGCTCGTCTCACGGACGTCGGCCGCCGAGCCGATGCTCGTCCGCGTCGTCGGCAAGCACTGCGAGAGCGGCGACATCGTCGTACGCGACGCCTTCCTCCCCGCCGACCTGGCGCCCGGCGACCTGATCGCGGTCCCGGCCACCGGCGCGTACTGCCGCTCGATGGCGAGCAACTACAACCACGCACTCCGCCCGCCCGTGGTCGCGGTCCGGGACGGAGAGGCGCGTGTGATCGTCCGGCGCGAGACGGAGGAAGATCTTCTGCGTCTCGATATCGGCTGACGAAATTAACGTCTCGCAATCTGGACGGGGGATAGAAACTCCCGTCCGGTGAGTGAGACTGGTCCCACCGTAGAAGCACGTAGCAGTAGCAAGCGAAGCAAGCAGAAGCAAGTAGAAGTACAGGGCTGTGCTGATGAAAGGCGTAGGTCGGATGATGCGTACGCGTCCGCTGAAGGTGGCGCTGCTGGGCTGTGGAGTGGTCGGCTCAGAGGTGGCGCGCATCATGACGACGCACGCCGACGACCTCGCCGCCCGCATCGGGGCGCCGGTGGAGCTCGCCGGCGTCGCCGTCCGCCGCCCCTCCAAGGTGCGCGAGGGGATCGACCCCGCCCTGATCACCACGGACGCCACCGCGCTGGTCAAACGCGGCGACATCGACGTCGTCATCGAGGTCATCGGCGGCGTAGAGCCCGCCCGCGCCCTGATCACCACCGCCTTCGAGCACGGCGCCAGCGTCGTCTCGGCGAACAAGGCGCTGCTCGCCGAGGACGGCGCGGCCCTGCACGCCGTCGCGGAGGAGCACGGCGCGGACCTGTACTACGAGGCCGCGGTGGCGGGTGCCATTCCGCTCGTACGGCCGCTGCGCGAGTCGCTGGCCGGCGACAAGGTGAACCGGGTCCTGGGCATCGTCAACGGCACCACGAACTTCATCCTCGACAAGATGGACACCTCCGGCGCCGGTTACTCCGAGGCGCTCGACGAGGCCACCGCCCTCGGGTACGCCGAGGCCGACCCGACCGCCGACGTCGAGGGCTTCGACGCCGCCGCCAAGGCCGCGATCCTGGCCGGCATCGCCTTCCACACCCGGGTGCGGCTCGACGACGTGTACCGCGAGGGCATGACCGAGGTGAGTGCCGCGGACTTTGCCTCCGCCAAGCGCATGGGCTGCACCATCAAGCTGCTCGCCATCCTGGAGCGCGCGGCCGACGGCGCGTCCGTCACCGCGCGCGTGCACCCGGCGATGATCCCGCTCAGCCACCCGCTGGCCTCCGTCCACGAGGCGTACAACGCGGTCTTCGTGGAGGCCGAGGCGGCCGGCCGGCTGATGTTCTACGGGCCCGGGGCGGGCGGCTCGCCGACCGCCTCCGCGGTGCTCGGCGACCTCGTCGCCGTCTGCCGCAACAAGGTCGCCGAGACCACCGGACCCGGCGAGTCCGCGTACACCCAGCTGCCCGTGAGCTCGATGGGCGAGGTCGTCACGCGGTACCACATCAGCCTCGACGTGGCCGACAAGCCGGGTGTACTCGCCCAGGTCGCGACGGTCTTCGCCGAGCACGGCGTATCCATCGACACGGTGCGCCAGCAAGGCCGACCGGACGGGGACGGCGAGGCCTCCCTCGTCGTGGTCACCCACCGCGCGCCCGACGCCGCCCTCTCCGGGACCGTCGAGGCACTGCGACAGCTCGACACCGTGCGGGGTGTCGCCAGCATCATGCGTGTTGAAGGGGAGTAACCAGCAATGTCCGCTATGAAGACCGGCACCCACCAGTGGCGCGGCATCATCGAGGAGTATCGCGACCGTCTCCCGGTCAGCGACACGACCCCGGTGGTCTCGCTCGGTGAGGGCGGCACGCCCCTCGTCCTCGCGCAGGTGCTCTCCGAGCGCACCGGCTGCCAGGTCTACCTCAAGGTCGAGGGCGCCAACCCGACCGGGTCCTTCAAGGACCGCGGCATGACCATGGCGATCACCCGGGCCAAGGAGGAGGGCGCGCAGGCCGTCATCTGCGCTTCCACCGGCAACACCTCCGCCTCGGCCGCGGCGTACGCGGTACGCGCCGGAATGGTCTGCGCGGTCCTGGTGCCCCAGGGCAAGATCGCGCTGGGCAAGATGGGCCAGGCGCTGGTCCACGGCGCGAAGATCCTCCAGGTCGACGGCAACTTCGACGACTGCCTGACGCTGGCCCGCGGCCTCTCCGACAACTACCCGGTGTCGCTGGTCAATTCGGTCAACCCGGTGCGTATCGAGGGCCAGAAGACTGCCGCCTTCGAGATCGTCGACGCGCTCGGCGACGCCCCGGACATCCACGTCCTGCCGGTGGGCAACGCGGGCAACATCACCGCGTACTGGAAGGGTTACAAGGAGTACGCGGGCGACGCGATGGCCACGCACACCCCGCGCATGTGGGGCTTCCAGGCCTCCGGGTCCGCGCCGATCGTGCGCGGCGAGCCGGTCAAGGACCCCTCGACCATCGCGACCGCGATCCGCATCGGCAACCCGGCCTCCTGGCAGTACGCGCTGGACGCCCGGGACGAGTCGGGCGGCTTCATCGACGAGGTGACGGACCGCCAGATCCTGGCCGCCTACCGCCTGTTGGCCGCTCAGGAGGGCGTCTTCGTGGAGCCGGCCTCGGCCGCCTCCGTCGCCGGCCTGCTGAAGGCCGCCGAGGAGGGCAAGGTCGACCGGGGCCAGAAGATCGTCTGCACGGTCACCGGCAACGGCCTCAAGGACCCGGACTGGGCCGTCGCCGGAGCTCCCCAGCCGGTCACCGTGCCGGTGGACGCCGCGGCGGCCGCCGAGCGCCTCGGCCTGCTGAAGTAGCATCCGTCAGGCCGAGGCCGGGGGCACTCCGGATATCCTCCGGATGGCGTAAAGCACGGCAAGACAGAGCAAGACCGTACATAGGAGCACAGGCGGCGTGCGACACGCATCGTGCGCCTCCTGTGCGCCCTATGTCGCGACAGAACCTTCCTTCGATAGGCTGTACTGAACCCGCCCCGCCGCATATGCCGCGGTGTTGCCGCAATGGCCCTCGGGTAGTTGGTACATCTTCGGAATCTCGCAGTCTCACAAGGAGAGTCATCGAGCGATGGCCGGTCCAGCGTTCCGCGCCGCCGCCGTACGGGTGCGCGTCCCCGCCACCAGCGCCAATCTCGGCCCGGGCTTCGACGCCCTGGGCCTGGCCCTGGGGCTGTACGACGACGTGGTCGTCCGGGTGGCCGACTCCGGCCTGCACATCGACATCGCGGGTGAGGGGGCCGAGACCCTCCCGCGCGACGAGAGCCACCTGCTCGTACGCTCCCTGCGCACCGCCTTCGACCTGCTCGGCGGGCAGCCGCGCGGCCTCGAGGTCGTCTGCGCCAACCGCATCCCGCACGGACGCGGCCTCGGCTCCTCCTCCGCCGCCATCTGCGCCGGCATCGTCGCCGCCCGCGCCGTGACGATAGGGGGCGACGCGAAGCTCGACGACGCGGCGCTCCTGGAGTTGGCCAACGAGATTGAGGGCCACCCCGACAACGTCGCCGCCTGTCTCCTGGGCGGCTTCACGCTCGCCTGGATGGACGGCGGAGCGGCCCGCGCGATCAGGATGGACCCTGCGGATTCCATCGTTCCGGTGGTTTTCGTACCCGGAAAGCCGGTCCTGACCGAGACCGCCCGGGGGCTGCTGCCCCGGACCGTCCCGCACGTGGACGCGGCGGTCAACGCCGGCCGGGCGGGCCTGCTCGTCGAGGCGCTGACCAGGCGCCCCGAGCTGCTGCTGCCGGCCACCGAGGACCGGCTCCACCAGGAATACCGCGCCCCGGCGATGCCGGAGAGCGTGGCCCTGGTCAACCGACTGCGCGCGGACGGCGTCCCCGCGGTCATCTCCGGCGCGGGCCCCACGGTCCTCGCGCTGGCCGAGGACAGTGCGGCCGACAAGGTCGCACAGCTGGCGGGCGAGGGGTGGGCGGCCAACCGGCTGGCTCTCGACGCCGCAGGTGCGAGCGTCCTGCCGCTGGGCTCATAGGGCCCGGCGGGGGCGCCACGTGCGACAGGAGCGCGATTGCCGGTGAGCGAGAGGGGGAATGTTTGTTGGATCCGGTAGTGTTAACCTCAAGTCTGCACCCGAAGCCTTTGCGGCTCGGTGCTCAGTGTCCCCCTTCGGGACCACCATTCTTCCGGGAGCCTCCCCAACTGCTTTGATCGCTGCCAGGCAGTTTCGAGCACGCTCCGGAATCGGCGTGACATTCCCACGCTCTCCACAGCAGGGGACTGGGGCTTCACGCCGGAACCCAGGCACGTTTTTTCTCCTCCGCCGTCGTAACACCGGCGGACCACCGCCCCGGCACGGTCCACAAGCCAAGGACCGCAGTCGGACAGCACAACCGGTCGCCGAGCCAGACAGGCCGACGTCCGCTCCAGGGAAGGACCCTTCGTGAGCGACACCACCGATCTGATGGGCGTGACTGCCGACAACAGTGTCGACACCAGCGCGCCCGCCACAGGTGCTGCCCCTGCCAGTGCCACACGGCGCCGCCGCTCCGGCACCGGCCTCGAGGGCATGGTCCTGGCCGAGCTGCAGCAGGTCGCGTCCGGCCTCGGGATCAGGGGCACCGCGCGGATGCGCAAGAGCCAGCTGATCGAGGTCATCAAGGAGGCGCAGGCCGGCGGTTCGTCCGCGGCCAAGAGCGCCGACGCCGCCGGCTCCGCCGACGCGGCCGAGACCAAGCCGAAGCGCCGCGCCACGGCCAAGACCCGTACCGGTGAAGCGGCCGAGGCCCCCGCCGAGAAGGCCGTGGCCCAGCAGCAGATCGACATCCCCGGCCAGCCGGCCAGCGACGACCAGCCGGTCGGCGAGCGCCGCCGCCGTCGCGCCACGGCGCAGGCGGGCAGCCCCGAGCCGGCCTCGGTGATCACCGAGGCCCGGCCCGACACGCGGGCCGAGACCGGCACCGCCGCCGATGTCAGGACGGACGCCAAGGGCGAGGCGCAGACCGACACCAAGGCCGAGGCCTCGGTAGCCGTGTCCTCGCAGGAGACGGCCGACGGCCGTGGCCGGGACCGTCAGCGCGGCGACCGCCGTGACCGCGGCGACCGCGGTGAGCGGGGCGACCGCACTGAGCGGGGCGACCGCGGTGACCGGGGCGGTCAGCGCGACCGCCGCGACCGCGGCAAGGGCGACGACCAGGGCGGCCAGCAGGGCCGCCAGCAGCGGGACACCCGCGGCGGCGGCCAGCAGGGTCAGGGCCAGAGCCAGGGCCAGCCGCGCGACAACGCTCCCCAGGACGACGACGACTTCGACGGCGGACGCCGTGGGCGCCGTGGCCGCTACCGCGACCGCCGCGGCCGTCGTGGCCGCGACGAGTTCGGTCCCGGTGAGCCGCAGGTGGCCGAGGACGACGTCCTGATCCCCGTCGCGGGCATCCTGGACATCCTCGACAACTACGCGTTCATCCGCACCTCCGGCTACCTGCCCGGTCCGAACGACGTGTACGTCTCGCTCGCCCAGGTCCGCAAGAACGGCCTGCGCAAGGGTGACCACGTCACCGGTGCCGTGCGTCAGCCGAAGGAGGGCGAGCGCCGCGAGAAGTTCAACGCGCTCGTGCGCCTGGACTCGGCGAACGGCATGGCTGCCGAATCCGGCCGCGGCCGCCCGGAGTTCAACAAGCTCACCCCGCTGTACCCGCAGGACCGGCTCCGTCTGGAGACCGACCCGGGTGTGCTGACGGCCCGGGTCATCGACCTGGTCGCGCCGATCGGCAAGGGCCAGCGTGGTCTGATCGTCTCGCCGCCGAAGGCCGGTAAGACGATGATCATGCAGGCGATTGCCAATGCGATCACGACGAACAACCCCGAGTGCCACCTGATGGTCGTTCTGGTCGACGAGCGTCCGGAAGAGGTCACCGACATGCAGCGGTCGGTCAAGGGCGAGGTCATCTCCTCGACCTTCGACCGCCCGGCCGAGGACCACACCACCGTCGCCGAGCTGGCCATCGAGCGCGCCAAGCGTCTCGTCGAGCTGGGTCACGACGTGGTCGTCCTGCTGGACTCCATCACCCGCCTGGGCCGCGCGTACAACCTCGCGGCGCCCGCCTCCGGCCGCATCCTGTCCGGTGGTGTCGACTCGACCGCGCTGTACCCGCCGAAGCGCTTCTTCGGTGCCGCGCGCAACATCGAGGACGGCGGCTCGCTGACCATCCTGGCCACCGCGCTGGTCGAGACCGGCTCGCGCATGGACGAGGTGATCTTCGAGGAGTTCAAGGGCACCGGCAACATGGAGCTCAAGCTCGACCGGAAGCTCGCCGACAAGCGCATCTTCCCGGCGGTGGACGTCGACGCGTCCGGCACCCGCAAGGAGGAGATCCTGCTCAACAGCGAGGAGCTCTCCATCACCTGGAAGCTGCGCCGGGTGCTGCACGCGCTCGACTCGCAGCAGGCGATCGAACTGCTGCTGGACAAGATGAAGCAGACCAAGTCGAACGCCGAGTTCCTGATGCAGATCGCGAAGACGACGCCTTCTGCCGGAAACGGCAATGACTGACCCGGTTTAGCCGGGGTTCAACTGCCTTCATTCGAGGCCCGTTCCGTTACGTGAGTGACGGAACGGGCCTCTTGTTTGTACGATCGGTCAGCCGTTCCCCCACGCGGTCCCCCCAAACACCTCACCACCCCATCAAAACTGGAGACTTGCGTGCGCGAATCGCGCCATGGCAGACCTGGCAATCGGGTCCGTAAGTTCATAGCGGCCGGCGTGGCGGCCGTGGCTCTCGCGACCGGAGCCTTCGCGTTCTCGGCGCAGGCCGAGGAACCCGCACCCGGCGGCCTCGCCGGCCTCGAATTCGCACCGCCGAAGGGGTACACCGCCAAGGATGTGCCGGCGGCCCAGCAGCGCATCATCGGCGGCACCGACACGTCGTTCAGCAAGGCGCCGTACATGGTGCAGTTGTTCTACAACTTCTACGACGACGACAAGATCTACTTCACCTGCGGCGGCACGCTGGTGGCCCCCAACAAGGTGCTCACCGCCGCCCACTGTGTGACGAACGAGTACGGCGACAAGCTCGACTTCCCCAACGAGGGCCTGGTCCTCGGCGGTACGTCGAAGCTCGGCGGCGGTGGCGGCAGCGACTACGAGGGCACGACTGTCAACGTCAGCCGCGTCTGGGTGAACCCGGGCTACAAGCCGGAGAACACGTCCGGAGACGTCGCGGTGATCACGCTCACCAAGCCGCTCCCGTACAAGCCGCTCCCGATGGCGGGCCCCGACGACGTCTCGTCCTACGCGCCCGGCACGACCGGTGTCGCACTCGGCTGGGGTCTGACCTCCGCCACGGACAACAGCTCGCTGGCCTCGGTCCTCCAGCAGGTGCCGCTGCCGCTGCAGTCGGACGAGACCTGCACCGCGAACCTCGGCGAGTTCGGCTACACGGCCGACGGCTCGATGTTCTGTGCCGGCAATCCGGGCACCGGAAACGACGCCACCGGCCAGATCCCCTGCCCGGGTGACTCGGGCGGACCGCTGCTGGTCCGCGGCAAGATCGTCGGCATCGTGTCGTGGGGCATCGGCCAGGACGGCGGCGCGGCGTGCAACATCGAGGGTTACCACGAGGCGTTCGCCAAGGTGTCCACCTACAAGGGCGCCGCGCAGGCCCGCGTCGATGACACCGACCTCAGCCGTGACGGCCGTGCGGACCTGTTCGCCCGTACCTCGGCCGGTGTGGACTCCACCTTCAGCTCCAACGGAGTCGGCTTCACCAACAAGGCCTCGTTCCCCGGTTCCTACTCCGGCTACAACATCCTGTTGCAGACCGACCTGAACCGCGACGGCTACCAGGACTTCGTCGTCCGCCAGACGTCCAACGGTGACATCCGCTGGATCCGACGTACGCCGACCAGCTCGACGTACGTCTCCAGCCGGCTGGCCGCCGGATTCTCCACGTACCGCGCGATCATGGCCCCCGGCGATGTGACCGGCGACGGGAACCCGGACGTCCTGGGTGTCTCGCCTTCCGGCGCGATGGTGCTGCTGCCCGGCAACGGCAACGGGACTGTCGGCGCGCTCAAGGTCGTGGGCAGCGGCTACCAGGCGTTCAACGCCATCCGTGGCCACGGCGACTTCACCGGCGACGGCAAGGTCGACCTGCTGGCGCGCAAGAGCAGCGATGCCGGTCTCTACCTGCTCCGGGGCACCGGCAACGCTGCCGCTCCGTTCGCGACGTCGTTCAAGGTCCGCGACTCGTGGGGCGGCTACAACGCGATTATCGCCCTCGGTGACGTGTCCGGCGACGGCCGCGCCGACCTGGTGACCCGCACGTCCAACGGTGCGCTTCAGCTCTTCCGGGGCACCGGCAAGCCGACCTCGGAGATCTTCACCGCTCCGGTGCAGGCCGGCACGGGCTTCTCCTCGTACAACCTCTTCGGATAGTCGCGAGAGCTTCGCCACTTTCGACGCTGTGCCCACCGCCTCGGGGCGGTGGGCACAGCGCGTTGTGCAACCCTTCTCGCTTGCCCGCCGTCTCAGCGGGCATCAGCCCATCGAGGACGCGAGGAGCAGATGACCGAGGAGAGCAGGGGCCCGGGCGTATTCGCCTCCGGCCGGCGCCGCAAGCAGCAGCCCCGGCACCGTACGGCGCTGACCGTCGCCGCGTGGAGTGCCGCCGGGGTGATGCTGTTCGGCGGGGCGGGACTCGGTTACCTCTACGTCAAGTTCAACGGGAACATCACCAGCGTCGACATCGACGCCGCGCTCGGCACCGACCGCCCCGACAATGTCGACAACGGCTCGATGGACATCCTCGTCCTCGGCTCCGACTCCCGGTCCGGCGACAACTCCGACTACGGCGCTGACGAGGGCACCGCCCGAGCCGACACCGCGATGGTCGTCCACGTCCACGAGGGCCGCACGAAGGCCAGCGTCGTCTCCATACCGAGAGACACCATGGTCACCCGCCCTCCGTGCACGACGGGCGACGGGAAGACCGACCCGGGCGGCCGGCGCGTGATGTTCAACGAGTCGTACACCACGGGCGGGCCGGCCTGTGCGGTGAAGACCGTTGAGCAGATGTCCGGCATCCGCATGGACCACTACATAGAAGTCGACTTCTCCGGCTTCAAGGAGATCATCGACAAGCTCGGCGGGGTCGAGATCACCACCACGCGGGCGATCAAGGACACGAAGAGCCACCTCCATCTGACGGCCGGCACGCACACGCTGAACGGTGAGCAGGCCCTCGGCCTCGTACGGACCCGAAAGAGTGTCGGCGACGGCAGCGACCTCGCCCGGATACAGCTCCAGCAGGCCTTCATCAAGGCGCTGATCGAGCAGGTCAGGGAGGTCGGCATCTTCACCAGCCCCTCCAAGCTCTACGGCCTCGCGGACACCGCCACCAAGGCCGTCACCACCGACTCCGGGCTGGACGACGTGAAGTCCCTGACGGGGTTCGCCGGCGGACTCAAGGGCATCAGCGCGGACCGGACCCAGATGATCACCCTGCCGGTGCGGTACGACCCGGCGGACCCCAACCGCGTCATCACGCTCGAGAAGGAGTCCCGCCAGGTCTGGGAAGCGCTGCGGCTCGACCGGCCGGTCCCGGCCTCCGCGACCAAGGACTCGGCGGGCGACAAGGGCGAGACGTCCGGCATCGTGCAGAGCGGGCAGCAGGGCGCCGAGCGGACCGCCCCACAGAGCGAATCGCAGAGCGACCGGCAGACCGCCCCGCAGAGCGCGGAATAGATCCGCACCGGTCCCCGTTGAGGTGGGCGACTTCAGATTTTGAAGCGCGGGCCGGTCCTGGCAGACTGGTCCGTCGGCCCCGGTTCACGTACCGGCAACTCCGCCCTTACGACCCGGCGCCCTCCCGAAACTAGGAGACACCTTGAAGCGCGACATCCACCCCGAGTACGTCGAGACGCAGGTCAGCTGCACCTGTGGCGCCTCGTTCACCACCCGTAGCACGATCGGCAGCGGCAACATCCGCGCCGAGGTCTGCTCCGAGTGCCACCCGTTCTACACGGGCAAGCAGAAGATCCTCGACACCGGTGGCCGTGTGGCCCGCTTCGAGGCCCGCTTCGGCAAGAAGGCTGCCGGCTCCAAGTAGCGAGCCAACTGCGCCGGTTTCCGGCTGCCCCCGCGCGGGGCGGCCGGGACCGGCGCTTTGCCGTCCGGCGGCTTCCCGAGCCGTCCCGCGCCGTCCCGCAGCCGTTCAGCAGCAGTTTTCGTACTTCAATTCAGGAGCCCCCGATGTTCGAGGCGGTCGAGGAACTGGTTGGCGAACACGCCGACCTCGAGAAGAAGCTCGCCGACCCCTCGGTGCACTCCGACCAGGCGAACGCGCGCAAGCTCAACAAGCGCTACGCCGAGCTGACGCCGATCGTCGGCACGTTCGGCGCCTGGAAGCAGACGGGCGACGACATCGAGACCGCGCGCGAGCTGGGTGCCGACGACCCCGACTTCGCCGCCGAGGTCAAGGTGCTGGAGAAGCAGCGCGAGGAGCTCACCGAGAAGCTCCGCCTGCTGCTCGTGCCGCGCGACCCGAGCGACGACAAGGACGTACTCCTGGAGATCAAGGCGGGTGCGGGCGGCGACGAGTCGGCCCTGTTCGCCGGTGACCTGCTGCGCATGTACCTGCGGTACGCGGAGCGCGTCGGCTGGAAGACCGAGATCATCGACTCCACCGATTCCGAGCTCGGCGGCTACAAGGACGTCCAGGTCGCGGTGAAGACCAAGGGCGGCCAGGGTGCCACCGAGCCCGGCCAGGGCGTCTGGGCGCGGATGAAGTACGAGGGCGGAGTGCACCGCGTGCAGCGCGTGCCCGCCACCGAGTCGCAGGGCCGGATCCACACCTCCGCCGCCGGTGTGCTGGTCACGCCCGAGGCCGAGGAGGTCGACGTCGAGATCCACCAGAACGACCTGCGCATCGACGTCTACCGCTCCTCCGGGCCAGGCGGCCAGTCGGTCAACACCACCGACTCCGCCGTGCGCATCACCCACCTGCCGACCGGCATCGTCGCCTCCTGCCAGAACGAGAAGAGCCAGCTCCAGAACAAGGAGCAGGCCCTGCGTATCCTGCGCTCGCGGCTGCTGGCCGCCGCCCAGGAGGAGGCCGAGTCCAAGGCAGCCGACGCCCGGCGCAGCCAGGTGCGCACCGTCGACCGCTCCGAGAAGATCCGCACGTACAACTTCCCGGAAAACCGGATCTCGGACCACCGGGTGGGCTTCAAGGCGTACAACTTGGACCAGGTGCTCGACGGCGATCTGGACGCGGTGATCCAGGCCTGCGTCGACGCGGACTCCGCGGCCAAGCTCGCCGCGGCCCAGTAGACCCCGCGGTTTCGCACCCGCACCCACCGCACACCCCAGTCAGCAGCGCAACCGGAGGAAGGCCCGTGAACCTTCTGCTCGCCGAGGTGGCCCAGGCCACCCAGCGGCTGGCCGACGCCGGCGTGCCCTCACCACGCTTCGACGCGGAAGAGCTCGCCGCCTTCGTGCACGGCGTCAAGCGGGGGGAGCTGCACCACGTCAAGGACGCGGACTTCGACGCCCGCTACTGGGAGACCGTCGCGCGCCGCGAGGCGCGGGAGCCGCTGCAGCACATCACCGGACGGGCCTTCTTCCGCTTCCTGGAGCTCCAGGTCGGGCCGGGCGTCTTCGTACCGCGGCCGGAGACCGAGTCCGTCGTCGGCTGGGCCATAGACGCCGTACGGGCCATGGACGTCGTCGAGCCGCTGATCGTCGACCTGTGCGCGGGCTCCGGGGCGATCGCGCTGGCCATGGCCCAGGAGGTGCCGCGCTCCCGGGTGCACGCCGTCGAGCTGTCCGAGGACGCGCTCCGGTGGACCCGCAAGAACGCCGAGGGCTCGCGTGTCACCGTCCACCAGGGCGACGCGCTGTCGGCTCTGCCGGAGCTCGACGGGCAGGTCGACCTGGTCATCTCCAACCCGCCCTACATCCCGCTCACCGAGTGGGAGTACGTTGCGCCCGAGGCGCGTGACCACGACCCCGAAATGGCCCTCTTCTCCGGTGAGGACGGGCTCGACACCATCCGCGGTATCGAGCGCACCGCCCACCGGCTGCTGGTGCCCGGCGGTGTCGTCGTCATCGAGCACGCCGACACGCAGGGCGGACAGGTGCCGTGGATCTTCACCGAGGAGCGGGGCTGGGCGGATGCGGCCGACCACCCCGACCTGAACAACCGGCCGCGTTTCGCGACCGCCCGCAAGGCAACGCCGTGATGACGGCTCGCCCATCCCAGACCACGCACGAGGAGGCCCGTTAAATGGCACGGCGATACGACTGCAACGACGCCACCGACCGCAAGACCGGTCTGCGCGAAGCCGCGTCCGCCGTCCGCCGCGGCGAGCTGGTCGTGCTGCCCACCGACACCCTCTACGGCATCGGTGCGGACGCCTTCAGCGCCGAGGCCGTCGGCGACCTGCTCCAGGCGAAGGGCCGGGGCCGCTCCATGCCCACGCCCGTCCTCATCGGCTCGCCGAACACGCTGCACGGCCTGGTCACCGACTTCTCCGAGCAGGCCTGGGAGCTCGTCGACGCCTTCTGGCCCGGCGCGCTGACCCTGGTCGCCAAGCACCAGCCCTCGCTCCAGTGGGACCTGGGGGAGACCCACGGCACCGTCGCCGTACGGATGCCGCTGCACCCGGTCGCCATCGAGCTGCTCACCGAGGTCGGCCCGATGGCCGTCTCCAGCGCCAACCTCACCGGCCACCCGGCCCCCGAGGACTGCGACGCCGCGCAGGAGATGCTCGGCGACTCGGTCTCCGTGTACCTCGACGGCGGTCCGACACCCGGTATCGAGCCGTCCTCGATCGTCGACGTCACCGGCAAGGTCCCGGTGCTGCTGCGGGCCGGCGCGCTCTCCGCGGAGCAGCTGCGCGAGGTCGTACCCGACCTCGAGGTGGCCAGTTGACTGCCCCTGAGGGGCGTGGCATAGCGGGACCCAGCACCACCGACACCTTCCGCATCCTCCACGTCAGCACCGGCAACGTCTGCCGCTCGCCGATCACCGAGCGGCTGACCCGGCATGCCCTGACGGACCGCCTGGGCGAGCCGCTCGGCCGGTTCGGGACCCGGGGCCTGATCGTGGAGAGCGCGGGCACGTGGGGCCACGAGGGCGCCCCGATGGAGGCCAACGCGGCGGCCGTCCTCGCCGACTTCGGCGCGGACGCCTCCGGTTTCACCGGCCGTGAACTGCTCGACGAGCACGTCATCCGCGCCGACCTCGTCCTCACCGCGACCCGTGACCACCGGGCCCAGGTCATCTCGATGGGCCACTCCGCGGGGCTGCGCACCTTCACGCTCAAGGAGTTCACCCGGCTGGTGCGGGCCATAGACCCGGCGACGCTGCCCGACCCGCTCGACGACGGCGTGGTCGAGCGCGCCCGCGCCCTGGTCCGCGCGGCGGCGGCGCTGCGCGGATGGCTGCTGGCCCCGACCGCGGAGGCGGACGAGGTGTACGACCCCTATGGCGCGCCCCTCACCTTCTTCCGGTCCGTCGGGGACGAGATCAACCAGGCCCTGGACCCGGTGGTGACGGCCCTCACGGGCGTCCCGGCCCGTACCTGAGCCGTACCCGGCCCGTACCCCACCCGTATCCCGCCCGCGCTGGAAGCGCACGAGCACCTGCGGTGGCGCGGCGGCGGGCCTACATTGGCGTTACCACCCCTCCGCGCGGAGCGACCCGGAGCAGCGCCATGACGGTCACCTCAGCACAGACTCGTACCCAGTGGGTCCCGGACTTCGACGCGCTGCGCCGCCAGGACCCCGAGCTCGCGGACATCCTCCTCGGCGAGCTGGACCGGCAGTCCACCGGACTCCAGCTGATCGCCGCCGAGAACTTCACCTCACCCGCCGTCCTCGCCGCCCTCGGCTCCCCGCTCGCCAACAAGTACGCCGAGGGGTATCCCGGAGCCCGTCACCACGGCGGCTGCGAGCTGGTCGACGTCGCCGAGCGGATCGCCATGGAGCGTGCCATGGCCCTCTTCGGCTCCCAGCACGCCAACGTCCAGTCGCATTCCGGCTCCTCGGCCGTCCTGGCGGCGTACGCGGCGCTGCTCAGGCCCGGCGACACGGTGCTGGCGATGGGCCTGCCGTACGGCGGTCATCTCACCCACGGCTCCCCGGCCAACTTCTCCGGCCGCTGGTTCGACTTCGTCGGGTACGGGGTGGAGGCCGAGAGCGGGCTCATCGACTACGACCAGGTGGCGACGCTGGCCAAGAAGCACCGCCCGAAGGCGATCGTGTGCGGGTCGATCTCGTACCCCCGGCACCCGGACTACGCCGCCTTCCGTGAGATCGCCGACGAGTACGGCGCCTATCTGATCGCCGACGCTGCCCACCCCATCGGCCTGGTGGCCGGCGGAGCGGCGCCCAGTCCCGTCCCGTACGCGGACGTCGTCTGCGCCACCACCCACAAGGTGCTCCGCGGCCCGCGCGGCGGGATGATCCTGTGCGGCGGGGACCTCGCCGAGCGGATCGACCGGGCGGTCTTCCCGTTCACCCAGGGCGGCGCCCAGATGCACACCATCGCCGCCAAGGCCGTCGCCTTCGGCGAGGCCGCGACCCCCGCCTTCGCGGCGTACGCCCATCAGGTGGTCGCCAACGCCCGGGCGCTGGCCGACGGGCTCGCGAGGCAGGGCTTCGCGATCACGACGGGCGGCACCGACACCCACCTGATCACGGCGGACCCGGCGCCGCTGGGCCTCGACGGCCGTACGGCCCGTGGCCGGCTCGCTGCGGCCGGTCTGGTGCTGGACACCTGCGCCCTGCCGTACGGAGACCAGCGCGGCATCCGGCTGGGTACGGCGGCGGTCACCACCCAGGGCATGCGGGAGGCGGAGATGGCCCGGATCGCGGTGATCTTCGCCGCGGCGCTGCGCGAGGACGCGAAGGCGCGTACCGAGGTGCAGGAACTGACGGGGCGATTCCCGCCGTACCCGGCATGAGGGGGCCTGGCGGAACCATCAGCGGGTACCCGGGTGTCCTCGAGCACAGAGCCATCGAAGCTAGTGTGTGGGGCTGAGATGGCCGGCAATACATCTGGGGCAGCCCGTGCGTGAATACCTGTTGACGCTCTGCGTCACGGTCGCGGTGACCTATCTGCTGACCGGGCCGGTGCGCAAGTTCGCCATCGCGGTCGGTGCGATGCCGGAGATCCGCGCCCGCGACGTGCACCGCGAGCCGACACCGCGGCTCGGCGGCATCGCCATGTTCGGCGGTCTGTGCGCGGGTCTGCTGGTCGCCGACCACCTCGCGAGCCTCAACGGGGTCTTCGAGCTGTCGAACGAACCACGGGCGCTGCTGTCCGGGGCTGCGCTGATCTGGCTGATCGGCGTGCTGGACGACAAGTTCGAGATCGACGCTCTGATCAAGCTCGGCGGTCAGATGATCGCCGCGGGCGTCATGGTCGTGCAGGGCCTGACGATCCTGTGGATCCCGATCCCGGGCATCGGCTCGGTCTCGCTGACGCCCTGGCAGGGCAATCTGCTGACGGTCGCGCTCATCGTGATCACCATCAACGCGGTCAACTTCGTGGACGGCCTCGACGGCCTCGCCGCCGGCATGGTCTGCATCGCGGCCGGGGCGTTCTTCATGTACTCGTACCGGATCTGGTACGGGTACGGGATCGAGGCGGCCGCCCCCGCGACCCTCTTCTCCGCCATCCTGATGGGCATGTGCCTGGGCTTCCTGCCGCACAACATGCATCCCGCCAGGATCTTCATGGGGGACTCGGGCTCGATGCTGATCGGGCTGGTCCTGGCGGCAGGGGCCATCTCCATCACCGGGCAGGTCGACCCGGACTCGATGAAGCTGTTCATCGGCGGTGAGCGCGAGGCCACGCACGCGATGCTGCCGGTCTTCATCCCGCTGCTGCTGCCGCTGACGATCATCGCGATCCCGGTCGCGGACCTGGTGCTGGCGATCGTCCGGCGTACCTGGAACGGCCAGTCGCCGTTCGCCGCTGACCGCGGCCACCTCCACCACCGGCTGCTGGAGATCGGACATTCGCACAGCCGAGCGGTGCTGATCATGTACTTCTGGTCCGCCCTGATCGCCTTCGGCGCGGTCGCGTACTCCGTGCACTCGGCGTCCATGTGGATCGTGCTGATGATCGTCGCGCTGAGCGCGGTGGGCCTGGTGCTGCTCCTGCTGCCGCGCTTCACGCCGAGGGCTCCGCTCTGGGCGCAATCCTTCGTACCGCCCCGCTACCGGCGCCGCGTGCGGCCGGGCGCCTCGTACGAGGCGCCCGAGGGGGTGCACGAGCCGGAGCAGGAACAGGAGCGCACGCCGGTGGCGGCCGGCGTCTCGGGCGTCAACGGAGCCACGGCGATCGGCCCCCGCTCACACCTCCCGGACCGGCGCAAGGCCGGCTCGTCGCGCTGACGATTCTCCGCGTGGCGCCCTATACCAGACAAACCACCCGCGCGTCCGTGCACACACGCGCGGGGTAACTCTCATGTGTGAGAGTACGCACACCCCGTTGGTAAAGACCTCATCAAATAGTTTGTGATACCGTTCACGAACCGGGCGACAGAGCCGAGGGACCGTAGTGCGACGGTTCATTGGCGCGAGGCGCGATCTCGGCCCGGTAGCTCGTCCATGACGACACTCATGCCCCCACCACCTGCGGAGCTGCCGCCATGCGGTCCAATGACGCCCGAACTCTCCTTCAATCCGCCCTGCCCACCGCTGCCGCCGGCGCCGTCGCCGCCGTGATCAGTGCAGTGGTCGCGGGCGGTAAGGGAGCGATCGGAGCCGTCGTCGCGACGCTGATCGTGATCCTCTTCATGGGGATCGGGCTGGTGGTCCTGGAGCGGACGGCGAAGTCGCTTCCGCACCTCTTCCAGGCCATGGGACTCATGCTCTATGCGGCACAGATTCTGTTGCTGTTCATCTTTGTCGCCGCATTCAAGAACACCACGCTGTTCAACCCGAAGGCCTTCGCGCTCACGCTGGTCGCGGCCACCCTGGTGTGGATCGCCGCTCAGACCCGTGCGCACATGAAGGCCAAGATTCTTTACGTCGAACCCGACTCCTCCGAGGCCCACAAGCCCGGAAACAAGGGGTCGTCGTCGTGAGGGGTAGGGCCGGTATAAGTGGGCGTTCGAGATCCTGCTATCGTCCGGTGCCAACTGCGGCACTGCGGGCGCGGGCATCTGAGCTGACGCCTGCTCAATCGCGAGGCTCCATGCCTGACAGCCGCCCCCACATCCGTAACACCAGTCCAGTGCCGATCAGCGGCTGTGCGCCGCGCCGACACAACGAGGTTGCCGTACCTATGCGCCACGCTGAAGGAGTCCGCGGTGAGTGCTGACGAGATGACGCTCGCCTTCGACGTCGATTGCCACATCTTCCAGGAGAGTGGCTGTGGCTTCGAGGGTCCGGGCCTGCACTCGTTCCTGTTCGAGCCGATCTTCGGTAACGCGGACAGCAACTTCTATTTCAACAAGACGATGCTCCTGGCGCTGCTGGGCACGGTCGTCATCGTCGGCTTCTTCTGGGCGGCGTTCCGTAAGCCGAAGGTCGTTCCGGGCAAGCTCCAGATGGTTGCCGAGGCCGGCTACGACTTCGTCCGCCGCGGCATCGTCTACGAGACGCTCGGTAAGAAGCAGGGCGAGAAGTACGTCCCGCTGATGGTCACGCTGTTCTTCTTCGTCTGGATGATGAACCTCTGGTCGATCGTTCCGGTCGCCCAGTTCCCGGTGACGTCGATCATCGCCTACCCCGCGGGTCTGGCCCTGATCGTCTACATCGTCTGGATGAGCCTGACCTTCAAGACGCACGGCTTTGTCGGTGGCTTCAAGAACCTGACCGGTTACGACAAGTCGCTCGGCCCGGTTCTGCCGATGGTCATGGTCATCGAGTTCTTCTCGAACGTCCTGGTCCGCCCGTTCACGCACGCGGTCCGACTCTTCGCGAACATGTTCGCCGGTCACACCCTGCTGCTGCTCTTCACGATCGCCAGCTGGTACCTGCTCAACGGCATCGGCATCGCCTACGCGAGCGTGTCGTTCGTGATGGTCATCGTGATGACCGCCTTCGAGCTCTTCATCCAGGCCGTCCAGGCGTACGTCTTCGTTCTCCTGGCCTGCAGCTTCATCCAGGGCGCGCTCGCCGAGCACCACTGACCGCCCCTCCCCGAACCCATAGTCGTCCGGTGGCCAACCCCCACCGGTCCGTGAAAGAGAAGGAAGAACTGGCATGTCCCAGACCCTTGCCGCCGTCACCGGTTCCCTCAGCTCCGTCGGTTACGGTCTCGCGGCCATCGGCCCCGGCGTCGGCGTCGGCATCATCTTCGGTAACGGCACCCAGGCTCTCGCCCGCCAGCCCGAGGCTGCCGGCCTGATCCGCGCCAACCAGATCCTCGGCTTCGCGTTCTGTGAGGCGCTGGCCCTCATCGGCCTCGTCATGCCGTTCGTCTACGCCTGACGGACCGCGACGACTAGCCTCTTTCGACGAAAGGCACTGATGTGAACCCCACCGTGGTTTACCTGGCGGCAGAGGGCGGTAAGGAAAACCCCCTCATTCCGCCGTGGCCCGAGGTGGTCATCGGTCTGATCGCCTTTGCCATCGTCTTCGGTTTCCTCGCGAAGAAGCTCCTCCCGAACATCAACAAGGTTCTGGAAGAGCGCCACGCGGCGATCGAGGGCGGCATCGAGAAGGCCGAAGCGGCCCAGACCGAGGCCCAGAGCGTGCTCGAGCAGTACAAGGCTCAGCTCGCCGAGGCCCGCCACGAGGCCGCGCGCCTGCGCCAGGAGGCGCTGGAGCAGGGCACTGCGCTCAAGGAAGAGCTGCGCGCAGAGGGCCAGCGGCAGCGTGAGGAGATCATCGCTGCCGGCCACGCCCAGATCGAGGCCGACCGCAAGGCCGCCTCGCAGGCGCTGCGCCAGGACGTGGGCAAGCTCGCCACCGACCTGGCCGGCAAGCTCGTCGGTGAGTCCCTCGAGGACAGCGCCCGGCAGAGCCGCACCATCGACCGCTTCCTCGACGAGCTCGAGGAGAAGGCCGAGGCGGCCCGATGAACGGAGCGAGCCGCGAGGCACTGGCTGCCGCACGTGAGCGTCTCGACGCGCTGACGGACCACACGTCCGTCGACGTGGCGAAGCTCGCCGGTGAGCTGGCCGCCGTTACCGCGCTGCTCGACCGCGAGGTGTCGCTGCGTCGGGTCCTGACCGACCCGGCGCAGGCCGGTGAGGCCAAGGCCACACTGGCCGGACGCCTGCTGAGTGGTCAGGTGGGCGGCGAAGCCACCGACCTGGTCTCCGGCATGGTCCGCTCCCGCTGGTCGCAGTCGCGTGACCTGGTCGACGCCGCGGAGGAGCTGGCGAACACTGCCGACCTCACCGCGGCCCAGCAGGCCGGCGCACTCGACAACGTCGAGGACGAGCTGTTCCGCTTCGGGCGGATCGTCGCCTCGAACACCGAGCTGCGGGCCGCGCTCACCGACCGTGGCGCCAAGGTCTCCGCCAAGAGCGAGCTGCTGCGCAGCCTGCTCGGCGGCAAGGCCCACGCGGTCACCGAGCGACTGGTCGTGCGTCTCGTGACCCAGCCTCGGGGACGTAGCCTGGAGGCGGGACTCGAGTCCCTGTCCAAGCTCGCCGCGGAGCGCCGGGACCGGATGGTCGCCGTCGTCACCACGGCGGTGCCGCTCACGGACCAGCAGAAGCAGCGTCTCGGCGCGGCTCTGGCGAAGCTCTACGGCCGCCAGATGCACCTGAACCTCGACGTGGACCCCGAGGTCCTCGGCGGGATCGAGGTACGCGTCGGTGACGAGGTCATCAACGGCACCATCGCGGACCGCCTCGCCGAGGCGTCGCGTCGTATGGCCGGCTGACCAGCCACCAACTGAACAAGCAACACCAGCGGCCCGGTTGGGCCGTGCAGAGATTGCAGAAGATTCCTGGGGGTCGGCCCCCAGACCCCCTAAGAAACTTCGGGCCCAACAAGGAGAGCAGGGAACCCAGATGGCGGAGCTCACGATCCGGCCGGAGGAGATCCGGGACGCGCTGGAGAACTTTGTCCAGTCGTACAAGCCGGACGCGGCCTCGCGCGAGGAGGTCGGAACGGTCAGCGTTGCCGGCGACGGCATCGCGAAGGTCGAGGGTCTGCCCTCGGCCATGGCGAACGAGCTGCTGAAGTTCGAGGACGGCACCCTCGGTCTCGCCCTCAACCTCGAGGAGCGCGAGATCGGTGCGATCGTCCTCGGCGAGTTCAGCGGTATCGAGGAGGGCCAGCCGGTGCAGCGCACCGGTGAGGTTCTCTCCGTCGGCGTCGGCGAGGGCTACCTCGGCCGCGTCGTCGACCCGCTCGGCAACCCGATCGACGGTCTCGGCGAGATCGCGACCGAAGGCCGTCGCGCCCTCGAGCTGCAGGCCCCGGGCGTCATGGTGCGTAAGTCGGTGCACGAGCCGATGCAGACCGGCTACAAGGCAGTCGACTCCATGGTGCCGATCGGCCGCGGCCAGCGTCAGCTGATCATTGGTGACCGTCAGACCGGCAAGACCGCTCTGGCTGTCGACACGATCATCAACCAGCGCGACAACTGGCGCTCGGGCGACGTGAACAAGCAGGTGCGCTGCATCTACGTCGCCATCGGCCAGAAGGGCTCCACCATCGCGTCCGTGCGCGGTGCGCTGGAGGAGGCGGGCGCGCTCGAGTACACGACGATCGTCGCCGCCCCGGCGTCCGACCCGGCCGGCTTCAAGTACCTGGCGCCGTACACCGGTTCCGCCATCGGCCAGCACTGGATGTACGCCGGCAAGCACGTCCTGATCATCTTTGACGACCTGTCGAAGCAGGCCGACGCCTACCGCGCGGTGTCGCTGCTGCTGCGCCGCCCGCCGGGCCGCGAGGCCTACCCGGGTGACGTCTTCTACCTGCACTCGCGTCTGCTGGAGCGCTGCGCCAAGCTCTCCGACGACATGGGCGCCGGTTCGATGACCGGTCTGCCGATCGTCGAGACCAAGGCGAACGACGTGTCGGCGTTCATCCCGACCAACGTCATCTCCATCACCGACGGCCAGTGCTTCCTGGAGTCCGACCTGTTCAACGCGGGCCAGCGCCCGGCGCTGAACGTCGGTATCTCGGTCTCCCGTGTCGGTGGCTCGGCCCAGCACAAGGCCATGCGCCAGGTGTCCGGCCGGCTTCGCGTGGACCTCGCCCAGTACCGCGAGCTGGAGGCGTTCGCCGCCTTCGGTTCCGACCTGGACGCCGCGTCGAAGGCCTCGCTGGAGCGCGGTAAGCGCATGGTCGAGCTGCTGAAGCAGGGCCAGTACCAGCCGATGCCCGTCGAGGAGCAGGTCGTCTCCGTCTGGGCCGGCACCACCGGCAAGATGGACGACGTCCCGGTCGAGGACATCCGCCGCTTCGAGAGCGAGCTGCTCGAGCACCTGCGCCGCGAGCGCAAGGAGCTGCTGACCAGCATCGCCGAGGGCGCCAAGATGTCCGACGACACGCTCCAGTCGATCGGGGACGCCATCGCCGGCTTCAAGCGGCAGTTCGAGACCTCGGACGGCAAGCTCCTGGGCGAGGACGCGCCGGCCGTCAACGTCTCCAAGTGACGACGGAAGGGACCTGACTCATGGGAGCGCAGCTCCGGGTCTACAAGCGTCGCATCCGATCCGTCACCGCGACCAAGAAGATCACCAAGGCGATGGAGATGATCGCCGCCTCGCGCATCGTCAAGGCGCAGCGCCAGGTGGCGGCATCGACGCCGTACGCGACCGAGCTCACCCGTGCGGTGACCGCGGTGGCGACCGGCTCGAACACCAAGCACCCTCTGACCACCGAGTCCGAGACGCCGACCCGGGCCGCGGTTCTGCTCGTCACGAGCGACCGTGGTCTGGCCGGCGGCTACTCCTCCAACGCCATCAAGGCGGCGGAGCGGCTCGGCGAGCGGCTGCGCGGTGAGGGCAAGGAGGTCGACACGTACATCGTCGGCCGCAAGGGTGTGGCCTACTACGGCTTCCGCGAGCGCAAGGTCGCGGACTCGTGGACCGGCTTCACCGACAGCCCGACCTACGCGGACGCCAAGCGCGTCGCCGCGCCGCTGATCGAGGCCGTCCAGACGGAGACGGCCGAGGGCGGCGTGGACGAGCTGCACATCGTCTACACGGAATTCGTGTCGATGATGACGCAGAACCCGGTGGAGAACCGGATGCTGCCGCTCAGCCTCGACCAGGTTGCGGAGGAGACCGGCACGAAGGGCGAGATCCTTCCGCTGTTCGACTTCGAGCCGTCGGCGGAGGACGTCCTCGACGCCCTGCTGCCGCGCTACGTCGAGAGCCGTATCTACAACGCGCTGCTTCAGGCCGCTGCTTCCGAGCACGCTGCCCGCCGCCGCGCGATGAAGTCGGCGACCGACAACGCCGGGGATCTCATCAAGAGCCTCTCCCGGCTTGCCAACGCGGCCCGCCAGGCCGAAATCACCCAGGAAATCAGCGAGATCGTCGGTGGCGCCAGCGCCCTGGCCGACGCGACCGCGGGGAGTGACAAGTAATGACGACCACTGTTGAGACGGCCGCAGCCACGGGCCGCGTCGCCCGGGTCATCGGCCCGGTCGTCGACGTGGAGTTCCCCGTCGACGCGATGCCGGAGATCTACAACGCCCTCACCGTCCAGGTCGCCGACCCGGCCGAGGACGGCAAGCTCAAGACGCTGACCTTCGAGGTCGCCCAGCACCTCGGTGACGGCCTGGTCCGTGCGATCTCGATGCAGCCCACTGACGGTCTGGTCCGCCAGGCCCCGGTGACCGACACGGGCGTGGGCATCACGGTCCCCGTCGGCGAGATCACCAAGGGCAAGGTGTTCAACACCCTCGGTGAGATCCTGAACGTGGACCCGTCCACGGTCGAGGTCACCGAGCGCTGGCCGATCCACCGCAAGGCGCCGAGCTTCGACCAGCTCGAGTCGAAGACCGAGATGTTCGAGACCGGCGTCAAGGTCATCGACCTTCTCACCCCGTACGTCAAGGGTGGAAAGATCGGTCTGTTCGGTGGTGCCGGTGTCGGCAAGACCGTTCTGATCCAGGAAATGATCTACCGCGTCGCCAACAACCACGACGGTGTGTCGGTGTTCGCGGGCGTCGGTGAGCGTACTCGTGAGGGCAACGACCTCATCGAGGAAATGACCGACTCGGGCGTCATCGACAAGACGGCGCTCGTCTTCGGCCAGATGGACGAGCCCCCGGGCACCCGTCTCCGTGTCGCGCTCGCCGGTCTGACCATGGCGGAGTACTTCCGCGATGTGCAGAAGCAGGACGTGCTCTTCTTCATCGACAACATCTTCCGTTACACCCAGGCCGGCTCCGAGGTGTCCACCCTGCTCGGCCGTATGCCGTCCGCGGTGGGTTACCAGCCGAACCTGGCTGACGAGATGGGTCTGCTGCAGGAGCGCATCACCTCGACGCGTGGTCACTCGATCACCTCGATGCAGGCGATCTACGTCCCCGCGGACGACCTGACCGACCCGGCGCCGGCGACCACCTTCGCCCACCTGGACGCGACGACCGTTCTGTCGCGTCCGATCTCGGAGAAGGGCATCTACCCGGCGGTGGACCCGCTGGACTCGACGTCCCGCATCCTGGACCCGCGCTACATCGCGCAGGACCACTACCAGGCCGCGATGCGCGTCAAGGGGATCCTCCAGAAGTACAAGGACCTCCAGGACATCATCGCGATCCTCGGTATCGACGAGCTGGGCGAAGAGGACAAGCTCGTCGTCCACCGCGCCCGTCGCGTCGAGCGCTTCCTGTCGCAGAACACCCACGTGGCGAAGCAGTTCACCGGCGTGGACGGTTCGGACGTGCCGCTCGACGAGTCGATCGCCGCGTTCAACTCGATCTGCGACGGCGAGTACGACCACTTCCCCGAGCAGGCGTTCTTCATGTGCGGTGGCATTGAGGACCTCAAGGCCAACGCCAAGGAGCTCGGCGTCTCCTGAGTCCCTGACTCGCCGGAGAGGGGCGGGTGTGTCCCGCCCCTCTCCGTAGCGCCGACCGAGAACCTCTAGAATTAGCCCCAACACCCGGCTGAACCGCCGGGTGGAGACCCGAGGAGCCATCTTGGCTGCTGAGCTGCACGTCGAGCTGGTCGCGGCGGACCGCAATGTCTGGTCCGGCGAGGCCACCCTTGTCGTCGCGCGCACCACGTCCGGCGACATCGGCGTCATGCCCGGTCACCAGCCGCTGCTCGGTGTGCTGGAGTCGGGCCCGGTGACCATCCGTACGAGTGAGGGCGGGACTGTCGTCGCCGCGGTGCACGGCGGTTTCATCTCGTTCGCGGACAACAAGCTCTCGCTGCTGGCGGAGATCGCCGAGCTGTCGGACGAGATCGATGTCCAGCGCGCGGAGCGGGCACTGGAGCGCGCCAAGTCGGAGGCCGACGCGTCCGCCCAGCGGCGCGCCGATGTCCGGCTGCGTGCGGTGGCGGGGCACTGACCCCACGCCGACAGGTATAGACACAGCCTCAGCCGCGGCTCGTACTGGATCTTCCAGACCGGGTCGCGGCTGAGGCGATGCAGGTGCAGTTCCGTTGCGTTACTCGATGAGCGAGGAGGTCGGTGGAGATGTTCCTCGCTCTGCTTGTCATCTGTCTGGTCGTCGCCCTGGTGGTGGTCGGACTCTTCGTCTTCGGCCTCCGGCGGCGGCTGATCCAGCGGTCCGGCGGTACGTTCGACTGCAGCCTGCGCTGGGACATCGCCGAGGAGGGCGACCCCTCCGGCAAGGGCTGGGTCTACGGGGTGGCCCGCTACAGCGGTGACCGGATCGAGTGGTTCCGCGTCTTCTCGTACGCCCCCCGGCCGCGCCGCGTGCTGGAGCGCTCGGCGATCGAGGTGCTCGCCCGCCGCGCTCCGGAGGGCGAGGAGGAGCTGGCGCTGCTGTCCGACGCGATCGTGCTCGGCTGTCTCCACCGGGGGACCCGCCTGGAGCTCGCGATGAGCGAGGACGCGCTGACCGGCTTCCTGGCCTGGCTGGAGGCGGCCCCGCCCGGGCAGAGGGTTAACGTCGCGTAGCGACCTGTGAGCATGGAGAAGCCGGGGAGTCGGGGGGCGGTCCCTTCTCCCCGGCTTCGTCTGTCGGCTACTGCAGACCGTTGTTGATCGCGGTCGCCAGTTCACCGTTGGCGGTGTCGCCGCTGAACTCCCAGAAGAAGGCGCCCTTGAGGCCCTGGTTCTTCACGTAGTTCATCTTTCCGGCGATGGTGGCCGGGGTGTCGTAGCTCCACCAGTTGCTGCCGCACTTGGCGTACGCGGTGCCGGCGATGGTCCCGGTGGCCGGGCAGCTCGTCTTGAGGACCTTGTAGTCCTCGATCCCCTGCTCGTACGTTCCGGCGGCCGGGCCGGTAGCGGTGCCGCCGGGAGCGGCCTGGGTGACGCCGGTCCAGCCGCGGCCGTAGAAGCCGATCCCGAGGTTGAGCTTCGATGCCGGGACGCCCTTGGCCTTGAGCTTCTGGATCGCCTCGTCGGAGTTGAAGCCCTGCTGGGGGATGCCCGGGTACGACGTGAGCGGGGAGTGCGGGGCGGTCGGGCCCTGGGCGGCCCAGGCGCCGAAGAAGTCGTACGTCATGACGTTGTTGTCGGCGTACGGCCTTAGCTCCCCAGTTGTGTACAGACGAACGTCCCCAGACGTCAGGCCACTTCGGTCTCTCGC
>NZ_JBSOPZ010000033.1:0-90554 GCF_053763515.1 Streptomyces mabaensis | reverse complement strand
GGTGTCCCTTCAAGGCATCAAGAACTGGGGACGTTCATCCGTACGCGGGTGGGGACGTTCACGTGTACGCCGACATCCAGTGCCTTGCGTGCGAGGACTCGGTCCGAGAGCGCGGATGTCGGCACGGATTTGCGCTCGACCCACACGAGGATGGCCTTCACGTCGGCCGGCGGTTCCTCCTCCCAGCGCTTCACGTTGAACGCCCAGCTGTAGAGCGCCCGGCGGACGACCTTGTGATCAGCCATCCCTTTCGTGTCCTTCACCAGGGCGAGCGTGACTTTGGCCATGGCCTCGGCGAGGTTCCGCCGGGTCGTGGCGGGGGAGTGGTCCCACTTCATCTCCAGGTAGTTCCTTGCGTGCTCGTACCAGGAGATGTCCCGCTCCTTCTGCACCATCGACTTGGGCAAGCCGCTGTCCACGTCGAAGGGCTCACCCGCACGGGTCGCCGTGATGAGCTGCGCGCGACGGCTCTCCGCTAGGCCCGACGTCAGGAAGGACTCCGAGTGGGGCCGGGTGCCTACTTGCCAGCGGAGTTGGAACGGCTTGCGGTACGGGCGCTTCCGGATGCTCCAGATCCGCACGGTGTAACTCCAGTCGGTCACGCGACCTCCAGTGCTTCCAGGAAGGCGTCCAGGACGCTGCGACGCACCCGCAGGTGCCCATTGGGCAGGCGCCGGACTTCCGGGCCGTAGCCGCGGTTCCGCCAGCGGTACCAGGTCGCGCGCGTGATGCCGATTTCGTCCAGGACTGCAGTCAGCGGCAGCCATTCGTCGGCCGAGGGCCGACGGCGGCGGGTGGCGGTTGTCATCGAGCGGCCTCCTTCTGATCTGCGGAACCGGACAGCCCGGACAGCTCCAGTTCGGACTGTCCGGTCTCTTTTTGCTGGCCAGAGGGGGTAACCGGACAGTCGGACAGCTGGGACACCTCTTGGGTGCCCTGTGTCCGGGTCTCGGTGTCGGGGTAGTACCGGCCGCTGCCGTCCTTGGTGAGCTGTCCGTGTGCGGCCATGCGGGAGCAGGTGCGACGGACGGTGTCGATGTCGGCCTGTGGGAGGGCTTCGGCGATGTCCTTGGGCTTGGCTCCGGGGTTGGCCCGGACGTGCCGCAAGATTGCGGCACGGGTGTCGCCGATGGTGTGGTCGGATGCCGGGCCGTCGAGCAAGTGCCAGGCTCCGGACGCTTCTTGGAACTGGAGCGCGTATTCGGCTTCGTTCACGTCGCGGCCGGTGACGTGCAGGATGCCGTCTGCCTGCCCGCGGGCGCGCTTGAGTACGAGGGTGGCGTCCGCGGCTCCGGCGATGCCGTTGGTCCCGGAGACTTCGGTGAGGAAGTCCTCGGATGCCATCTTGCGGACGTGGTGGACCAGGACGACGGCGATGCCGTAGTGGTCCGCGAGCCGCTTTGCGTAGCCGACGGCGACATAGTCCGCGTCGTAGGCGGACACGCCCTGTGGGGACTGGCCGCGCATCTTGGCGAACACGTCGATCACGACCATGCGGGCATCGGGGTTGCGGTCCAGCCATTGCGCGATGGCTTCGACTCCGCCCTGGGGGAAGGGCGGGCATTCGGTCACCAGGGTCAGTCCGGCCGGCGCCGGTTGCCCACCGAGCAGCTTGCCCATCCGGGTCTGGAGACGGCGCGGGGTGTCCTCCAGGGCGAGGTAGAGCACCGGGCCGCCCTTGACCGGGACCGAGTCGAACGCCTTGCCGCCAGCGGCGACGGAGAGACCGAGTCCGAGGGAGAGCCAGGACTTGCCGACCTTGGGCGGACCGGCCAGCAAGCTGACGCCTTCCGCGAGGATGCCGGGCACGGCCCACTTCGGCTCGGGGAACTCCGCGGCCATGAGCTGATCCGCGGTCCACGCGGTCCGCGGCCGCTCCCGCTTCGGCGGCGCGACGGCCGGGGTCTGCGGCTCGCTCGGCACGGAGTACAGGTGCAGCGGGGGAATCGGGTTGCCGGTCATGCCGCCACCGTCCGAGGGCGCTTGGCTCCGGCCCGGAGTCCGGAGGCGATGGTGCGCCGTGCCTCGCGGTCGCTCTGTCCGACCTGGAGAGCGGCGGCACACAGCCACTCCTTCACCTCGGCTTCGCCCAGCTCACCCCCGGCAACGAGCTGTCCGAGCGCGACGGCGGCGCGGTAGAGGGCGATTTGTGCTGGTCCTCTCCGCTGCGGGTGACGCGCTGCAATTCGCCGTTCACGGCCGCGCGCAACCACTGGCCGCGCCGGTCCGAGGCGAGCGCCACGGTCACGGGCTTCTGTGGCGGCAGCGGGGCCGGGCGCAGCAGCTCAACCAGCCACTCGGGGAGCAGCGAGGGCGCCACGGGAAGTACCGCCGCGTATCCGCCGCCGTGGGCGAGGACACTGCCCGCGGCGACGACGTAGCCGCCATGCGCGCGGGTGTCGATCTTCCATCCCAGCTTGCCCGTGGTGTTACGCAGTTCGATGCCCTCGGGCTCGGCGAAATACAGGTGCGTGCCGCTGCTTGCGGTGCGCACGGTGTGCGTGTCCGGGGCGAGTTCTGCGCGGCCAGTGTGCTCCTGGCACAGGGAGAGGAACACGTCGTAGCCACTGTGGATTCCAGGCCGCGCCCACTCGGCCGGCGGCACGTCCTCGGGCCCCTTCGGGTTGTCGAGGTCGACAACGACCAGGCCGGACGGGCCGGTGGCGAGGCCGATGTTGTACGGGGCGTGGGCCCAGCACCGGGCGATGCGCTCGGGGTCGGTGGTCGCGCGGGTCTCCCACTCGGTGACGGCGGGGCGCTTGTCGCCGGGCCGGAGCGGGAAGACGTGCCAGCCGTTGGCGGCGGCATCCAGCGCGGCCTGGAGCAGCGCGGGGCGGTCGGGGTAAGGCATTCTGAGTGTCTCCTGTTTCTGTCTTCGGACGGTCAGGGAGAACCGCGGCGGCGGGCGACCTTGCTGGGGAGTCCCGCCGCCGCGGCCATTTACTTGTCGGTCGTGGGGAGTTCGGGCAGTCCGGCGCGCGTGAGTGCGGTGGCGTCGAAGCCGGGCAGCGCGGCACGGGCGGTCATGGCCTCAGCGAGCGCGGCGGCGTAGGTGCTCGCCTCGCGGGCGACTTCGATCTGCGTGCGAGCGCGGATCGTCTCCACCCGCTCGGTGTGGGCGTGCTCCTCACGCCGCTCTGCCGTTTGCCGCTCGTGGGCGACGGTGTCGCGGCGGTCACTGCGCCAGTAGCGGGCCGCGAGGCCGTAGGCGACGGCGGTCGCGAGGGCCCACAGCAGCAGCGGCAGCCAGATGCCGTCGGCGTATCCGGCGACGCCTGCCAGTGCGAGGCCGCCAGAGGTGGCGAAGGCGGTTCCGGCGAGGACGCTGTCCCCAGAGCGGCCCGCGGCCGCGAGGGCGCCGGCCGCCGCGGCTCCCGCGGTGAGCACGGTCATGAGTGCGGCGTTGCCGAGGGAGTGTTCGGCGCCGTTGGCGTTCCAGATTCGGCCCAGGATCAGCACGGTTGAGGTGGCGATGGCGGGCGTGGCCTTGGGCAGCGCATCCAGGGCCCAGTGGCGACAGGTGATGGGTTCGGTCATGACGGGTTCCTCACAGGTCGCGGACGGCGTTGAGGACGGCTTGGGTGAGTTCGTTCACGGGCTGCGAGGCGCCGGTGGAGGCGAGGTAGAAGCCGAACAGCACGGCGATGAACGCGGAGCCGTAGCCGAGGGTCTTGGAGCGGAGCAGGAAGAACAGGACGAGTCCGAACAGGGCCACGAGCGAGACGGTGATGGCCATCGGGCATTCCCTTCTGTGCGGTCAGTGGGTGCCGTCGCGGTGGATGCGGGCGGCGATGTTGTAGAGGTGGCGGCCGACCCCTATGCGCTTGCCGGTGGCCTTGCAGCGGCGGCAGTCCTTGCCGCGCTTGGCCCGGCCCTTGCGGTCGGTGGCGATGGCGTGGCCCCAGCCGCGGCACTTGCGGCAGGTGCCGAACGGGCTGACCGCACACGTCGCGACGTAACTGAACGTGACGGTCAGCAGGCAGGTGATAGCAAGGAGAGCGGGGGTCATGGAGGGCCTCCACAGGCGGGTTTCAAGGGTTTCCGCAGGTGGGCCGCTATCTACTAGCGGCCTGATCAGAACACGTGTGGGCCGCTATCGGGGCCGCTAACGTTAGCGGGGGTGACCACTATCGTTAGCGGCCCCGGGCGGTCAGCTCGCCTCGCGGTTTCGGTTACGCTCCGCAACCACATCGGCGACGTGGGAGCGCTCGAATCCGCGCTTGTTGACAGGCTTGCCCTCGACGCGCCGGCCGACCTGATCGGTCTTGATGCCGTACGGCTTCAGGGCGGCGGTCAGGTGCGCGGTCTTCTCCTCGGGCTTCATCCGGGCCCAGTCGCCGTAGCGTTCGGGCCGCAGCTCCGCCAGGCGGTCCACGGTCGTCTCGTTCCACGGCTTGGCCTCGCTCGCGGGAGTGACCGCGAGGATGTCGGCAAGGAGGGTGTCGGCCCCCTTGTCCTTCTTCGGCGCGGCGGGGTCGGGCAGTGTGCCGGCCGCGGCCCGCGCGGCCTTCGCGCGGTCGCACAGCTTCTCTGCGGTGGCGTTGTCGATGTAGTAGGAGCGGACGATTTGCGGGTTCGGCCCGGCCCCGACCAGGTAGCCGATGCCCGGGTCTTCGGCGGTGAACGAGGTGGCGCGGATGCCGTTCTTGTACATCGAGGTGCCCAGCACCATGTCGTTCTCGGGCTGGCCCATGACCTGAAGGCAGAACCGGATCCCGACGTTGGCGCTGATGGTCTGGCTGGCGGCCTGCCGTACCTCGATCGGGACCGTGCCAGATCGCGCAGGGGATCCGACCGCGCTGGCTGAACTGCAGCTATCTACGTGTAAGCGACCTCAAGTCACAACAGGCGCTGCCAACGGTCAGTCATTAGCCAGTCAATTCTTGGCCAATGATGAGTAATGAATTCGCCAAGGAATCGCAAACTTCGCATTCCTCTTCCTCAAGGAAACCTCAAAAGAGACCGTTCGAGTCGCACGCATCGTACCCAAAATGGACCCGTCGCCTCCATGAACGGACGTCAAGGTTCCGATTTGGCATGGGCCCGTCAAACCTGCTCGTGGTTGTATTCACCCACCGCGAGCGCCAGCAGGCTGGCTCGCATCATTTCCCTGGGGGATGAAGTGGCATTTCGCGCATCGAGGAGGCCAGGAGGAATTCTGGTCCGTGGGGTGTGTCTGAGTGCATTGCTTGCAGGAGCAGTTGCCGTTCCTCAGACCGTGGGTCCAGTCGATACGGCGGCAGCCGACGCCTGCCCTTCGAACGTTGCGACGTACGTTGTGGAAACTAAGCCGGGCCCCGTGTATTCCACAGGGCCACACACACTGCGGAAGTACCTGGACTGGAACCCGAAGGGAGCCGGCGTAAGCGGCACCATCTTCGACACCGGCCACACCGCAACCGTTCCAGCAGGGAGCAGGCTCTTCCCGGCCGGCAAGAGCGTGATTTACGAGATCGTCGCTGACGGCACACTCAAATCCCGTAAGGACGCCACCGCCACAGGTGGATCGCTGCTCGCTCCTTCCCACACATATGGACGCGGTTGGGATGCCTTCAAGAAGATTTGGTCAGACAACGGCCGGATCTTTGGGCAGCGAGAAGACGGCAGCATCACCGTGTACAAGCAGGGCGCGCCGGACACTGGCGCGGGGGCGATCACCATTGTCGGCACCATCGCCGCCAATACTGGCGCCGCCATTGCACTCAAGGCTGCAGATGACGTGTGGGGCGCGGGTTCCAAGGTCTACGCCCTGACCAACGGCGAGATCAAGACGTGGGACTACACCGAGTCCGGGGCTCCATCCCTCACCGGCAACGGAACTTCCATCGCAACCGGCCTGGCAGGGGCCGAACAGGGCTGGAGCCCAGGCGCCGGGGCGACCTACACCTACTCTGGCGCCCTTAACTACTCCGGAGTCATCAGGGGCTATACCGGCTCTCCCCTGACGCTCGCCAATGATGACGTTCGCACTGGCATTTATGGCATCGACATCTTTGCCGACACGGCGTCGTGCCTGTCTGCAACGCCTGATACTAAGCCGTACTTCGGGACGCCACCGGACGACTCGGATACACCGGAAGCCCCGGCGGAGCCGCCAGCCCCGGAGCCGGAGCCGAGTGGACCAGCCACGGTCTCAGGCAAGTTCACCCTCGGCAACGGCGCGCCCGCGCCCGGTCTCACCGTCACAATCGAACCGACCGGCCTCGTTCCTGAAGACGGCAGCTCCGAAAGGCTTCCTGCGCTCGGCACGGCTACCACCGCCGCCGACGGCACCTGGTCGGTGACCCTGCCTGAGCAGCTCCCCGCCGAGGTTCAGGCGGAAGTCGACGACAACGGCGGTGCCCTAAACGTCAGTGCCACTACGCTTGGCAAGACTTCCTCCGGTGCTCCGATGATCGGCATCGATCATCTCGTGGCTGCTCCTCCCGCGCCTGCCACCAGGAAGGCGACCACCTTCGCGGCCACGATGCGCGACGTCTCTCCTCGCTCAGTGGCACTCCTGCCGTTGTATGAGGAAGACGATCCCAACAACACGACAGCCGACCCCACTCCCCATCAGATGAGCACCACATATGCTGCTGAGATCGAGAGGCGAACCGGAGATCCAGGCAGCGCACCCGTTCCGGTGTGGCAGAACGATCGGGGGCCGTCGTCTGCCAACCACAACCCGTACCTCGTCAAGGGGCGGGACGTCAGCGCTGAGCCTGTCACCCGGGATTCTGGCAACTGCTACAACTTGTACCAAACTGTTTCCACGCAGATTGGCTACACCGTAGTCGGTGAAGGTCATGCCTACTATGACGCGAAGGCCTCCATGGAATATGAGAGCAAGCTCTCAACCAGTGTCGATGTCGCCTATAAGTCCGGGAATAAGTGGGTAGTGAATGGCACCGTCGCCCTTGGATCTGATTCGAGTGCCACTGCGGGCTTCGACTACATCGGACCCAACTTCGGCAAGCAGTGGCGTGTACCGATTGAGTACCGCAAGCAGAAGATGACGCACTACTGCGGAGCCACACCTATGTGGTCGTCCTTGAAGGTCATCGCCGGCCGTTACAAGGTCCCCGCAGGCGGCCCGGTCGCCCTGTTCGGTCGCGACGTTAAATACAAGGACGGCGGGGCAAATTTCTATGCCTCCCCGAAGGCTAATCGTAATTGGATCTCCCGCGGCGGCACCTTCTATGTGGCTCGAGGCAGGAGCATCAAGTTCACGGGAGCGGTCTCCGTCTTCGGCCTCTCGCTGAGTTCATCAACAGGTTACGACAGCAAGCACACTCAAAAGATCAAGGCAGGATGGGGGTACGGACAACATGACATCTGGGGCCACCGGGGTCCGGTTTCGCCGAATCCGGGCGTCGTTTACTCCTACTAGCGTCGCCGCGCTCTGCTCTGCTTTCCTATTGGCTACTGGGTGCTCCGCATCGGCAGAGATCCGTGAGCCTCGGCTGACAGGAACAGCGATCAGTGGAGGAGCCTCCGAAGCCGGAACCGTCGGACACGACGGGGCCAAGATCGGACAAGAGTGGTGGTTCGCTCTGCCCGTCCCCACCAATCAATCCTCGAAAGACATCGAAATCACGGGTGCAACGTTGATGGGTGTCCCCAAGGGGTTGAAATTGCTCGGTTACGGGGCCTACAGCAGGCAGGACACACAGGGAGTGCCCCTCCTTGCTCCGGAAGGCGAACCAGGACTACCTGAATTCGCCAGCCTGAAGAATTATGCGAGCGAGCCGTTCAAGGTGAAGCCTGCCGAGTACAGCGACATCTTCTATGTGGCACACCTCGAAGTCACCGGCCAGATAGAAAAAAACATTCGCGGCTGCCGCTTTGAATACGAGCAGGATCGAAAAAAATATACCCAAGTGGTTGACTGCGAAGCAGAACTCAGAGTGTCGCAGGGTTGACAGGTGCAACACTTGTCCGAGTGTGTCGCTTGCCACCCACAGGAGATGCGCAGGATCTTGGCTGTGTAGGCGAGTTCAGAGTTCTGAGGACGGGATCGAGATGCTCGCGCCGCTCGCCCGCGGCAGGAGACGGCAGGATGCCCAGCGCTAGATGCATGCCTGTCGGACAAGATCTGGACGAGACGTGGACGGCCGACCCACGAGCTATTCGCCCGGTGCTCTCCGTCGCAGGTCAGCAGCGGTGTGGAGGCGCGTTCGTCAGGAGTCTGTAAATCCGTCGGCTTAGCCTACCCAGGTTCGAATCCTGGCGCCGCCACGCGAGATAAACGGCTCCTCACCTGCAGAAACGCAGGTGAGGAGCCGTTCGCTTTGGACGGGATTTCCCTGGTCTACCGGGTGAACAGCCCACCGGCGGAACCGGGTGTGCATGGCGACGTATCACCGACCATGATCCATCAATCAAGATCACATGGACGGCAGGCCCTGGGCAGAGGGGCGGGTGACCACGTTGATGTTGAACGTGTGGGCACCCAGACCGCCCGCGATGCCCATGAAGAGCAGGGCGAAGTGCTCCTGTCCGCGTGCGGTGGTGATGCCGCCGATGTCCAGCTGGGACGACGGGGGCCAGCCGAGGTCGGTGAGCAGGCGGCCGGTGGTCCGTTTGGCTTCGGCATCGTTGCCGGAGAGGAAAACGGTGCTCGGGCCGTCGAGACCGTCCGGGGCGGTCATCACGGTGGAGTCCATCGTGCACAGTGTCTTGACGACGGGGGTCAGGGGGAAGGCTTCCTGGATCTGTTCACTCAGGCTGCTGTTGGGGTGCGAGAGCTCGGTGAAGTCGTCGGAGAGGCCGACCCCGACATCGATCAGCAGGGTGCCGGCCAGCGCCGGTGCCCCGATGGAGTGCAGCAGTTCCACGGAGACGGCCCCCGGGGTGGCATTGACCAGTACCTCTGCGTGGGCGGCTGTCTCGCTCAGGCCCGCCACGGGGAGCTCGAGGTCTGTCCGGTCGTTGGGCCGGCGTGAACCGAGGAGCACGTCGTGTCCTGCGGCGCTCCAGCCGTGGGCCAGTGCTCGGGCGACGTTGCCGGTGCCAAGTAGTCCTATACGCATGGTGTGACGCTAGCCGTTGTCGGGGCTCGGCGAATCGGACCGTGGGCCCGGGTGGACCGGCACCAAAGACGTAGTTCTGTGGTCGCTCGCCACTGGGTGACGCCCAGGGGCTCGGCGAGTTTCTCGACCCGGCAGGTTCGCGTTGTTCCTGCGCCGCAGAATTGATTCTCCTTGAACCGCACGAGTGGTTCGGTGACGTGGTGGTTGCCGATCGTCACTCTCTGTGGTGCGATGTCACGGTCCGTTACGTCAGGCCTATTCCTTTCGCATATTCAGCGCCTGCCGGGAAGCGGGACCGTCGAACGCGCAGGCCGACCGGCCACAAGGAGTCCCATGTCACGACCACGACTGTCCAGGCTGATCTCTGCCTGCGCCGTCATCTCCGCCCTGACCACCCCCCTCGTCGCCGCTCTCCCCGCCGTCGCCCACGACGGCGGGTCGGGATCCCGTTCCGTCCAGCGGGGGAAGGATCCCGCCGCCGGCGGCAAGGTGGCGGTGGACAAGGCCGAGGCCGCCGTCCTCGGCCAGGAGCACGCCGAGTCGCACGCCAAGGCCCGTATGCGGGCCGAGGACGCCGGCGACTACCCGCAGCCGATGCGCACGGGACGCCTGGAGTCGCTCACCAAGTCGCAGGCCAAGCACAACGCCGGGTTCGCCGCGCGGGAGTACGGGGCCTTCAAGGAGTACTTCCCGTCCCCCGACTTCGGCGTCCACGTGGCGCAACTGCCCACCGGCAAGGTCCTGTTGTTCTCCTTCGAGAGGATCGAGACCAACCCGACGAAGGAGACGGCGCCCACCCAGGTCATCGGCAAGGAGAACGCCGGCCGGGCGTATCTGTGGGACCCGGCGAAGGGCAGCGGCTCCAACGCGTTCAAGAAGGTCACGCCGCCCACCGTCATGATGCCGGACGGCAAGAACGAACCGCGGCCCGCGCCGTTCTTCTGCGCCGGTCACGCCTTCCTGCCCAACGGCATGCTCGGCGTCTTCGGCGGCAATCTCGGCAGCAACCACGGCTCCGGCGCCAAGCTGTCCCTCGTCTTCGACCCGTGGTCCGAGACTTGGTCGCTCAACGAGAAGATGTCCGTAGGACGCTGGTACCCCAGCGCCGTCACCGGCCCCGACGGGCGGATTCTCATCATGTCCGGCCAGTCGGAACTCGGCTGGGGAACCCCCACGCCCATCGTGGAGCGCTTCCCGGCGCTGAACCACGCGGTCCCGACCAGCAGGGGCGACGTCCCCGAGAACGTGCCGGTGGACGTCTTCAAGGCGGAAGCCCCGTTCAAGCACGACTATCCGCATCTGTTCTCGCTGCGGGACGGCATGATCTACGGGCTCGGCCGCGACCACGACCAGCAGTGGCGCTTCGACCCGGTCGCGGAGACCCGGACGAACCTGCCCGCGCGGCCCGACGGGCTCCTGCGCAGCTACGGCTCCGCGGTGCCGCTGCCGGCCGGCTTCCGGGGGCCCGACTCCGTCCTCGTCCTCGGCGGCAACCGGAACGACCCGAACACGTACCAGCTCGTCGGCGACCAGTGGAAGAAGAAGGAGCCCCGCGCCTTCGGCCGTACCCAGGACAACACCCTGATCCTGCCCGACGGCACCCTGTTCACCGTCAACGGCGCCCACGACATCCGCGACTACGGCAACGGGCTCTACAACCCCAACGCCGATCTGAAGTACCGGCAGACCGAGATGCGCGACCCCGACGGCAACTGGAAGCTGGGGCCCGCCCAGCGGCTGCCGCGCGGCTACCACTCCAACGCCGTCGTCCTGCCCGACGGCCGGATCATGGTCACCGGCGACGAGGCCCAGCAGATCGCCAACGACCCGGACATCCGCGACGACATGGACGGCAGCATCGAGATCTACGAGCCGGCGTATCTGCACAACGGCGAACGGCCCGACCTGTCGGCCGTACCCCGGCGCACGGTCGACTACGACTCCCGGTTCCGGGTGCTGACCTCCACCCCGGAGGACGTCAAGCGCGCCGTACTGCTGGCACCCACGACGGCGACCCATTCGGTGGACTTCAGCCAGCGCCACCTCGACGTCCGTATCAAGAGCCGCGGCGACGGCTCCCTCGAGCTGCAGGCGCCGCCCTCGGCCAATGCCGCGCCTCCGGGCTACTACATGCTCTTCCTCCTCAACGAGGACGGTGTGCCCAGCACCGCCAAGTTCGTCTCCTTCGGCCCGCCCCGGTGACCCAGGAAACCCGAGAAAGGAGAGGCGGAATGACGACGGATCTGGCACTGCGGGAGAGCACGGAAATCCAGGGCGATGTGCTCGCCGGCTTCAAGAAGGACCATGTCCAGCTGATGTTCCTGAAGTTCGACGACGCGATGCGGGCGCGCACCTGGCTGCGGCGGCTGAAGCCGCGTATCGCCACGACCAGGCAGGTCGCGGCGTTCAACGCGGCCTTCAGCGCGGCACGCGGCAACACCGGCGGTGACGACCCCCGGGCGCTCACCGCCCTGTGGCGCAGCGTCAGCTTCACCCACGGCGGCATGCAGACGCTGACGGGCAAGGACCCGCTCCCCGGCACCGCGGAGGGCACGACACAGCACGCGTTCAAGCAGGGCTCCGCCGTGCGGGCCGGAATGCTCGGGGACACCGGGGACAACTCCCCGGAGAACTGGCTCTTCGGCGACAGCAACGCACAGCCCGTCCATGCGGTGCTCACCATCGCCGCCGACAAGGTCGAGGATCTGCGTGCGGCCCTCGCCCAGGAGCGGCAGGAAGCCTCCGTCCACAAGGTGGTGATCATCTTCGAGCAGGACGGCGGAACGCTGGTGGGAGACCGCCGCGGCAAGGAGCACTTCGGCTTCAAGGACGGCGTCAGCGAACCGGCGGTGGAGGGGTACGACCCGCCCGACCCCCAGCACCCCGAGTGGAAGAAGGGCAGTCCGGGCACCCGGATCATCCCGGCCGGCGAGTTCGTCATCGGCGAGAAGACCGTCAGCGGCAAGCTCTCCGACATGCCGGACTGGGCGAAGAACGGCTCGTTCCACGTGGTGCGCAGGCTCGGCCAGGACGTTCCTGGCTGGTGGGCGCAGATCGGGGCCCGGCTGAAGGAGCTGAAGAACGCGAAGGCCGTGCCCCCGGAGGCCACCACGGAGTGGCTGGCGGCCCGAATGGTCGGGCGCTGGCGTTCCGGCACGCCCGTGGCGAAGTGTCCGCACGCCGACATGCCCTCCGACCCGGCGGCGGCGAACGACAACGACATCAGCTTCGCGAACGACCTGGAGGGGGAGATCACCCCGCTGTTCTCCCATCTCCGTCAGACCAACCCCCGCGACGGCCTGCTGTTCCAGCAGGGTGAGAAGCCCGTCCCGGAGAAGGGCAACCTCGACGGCCGGCGCATCATGCGCCGGGGCATCCCGTACGGTCTGCCCTTCGACCCGGCGGGCGCGGCCGGCCACGGCCCCGACGCCGCCCGCGGTCTGGTCTTCGTCAGCTACCAGGCCGACCTGGTCAGGCAGTTCGAGTTCATCCAGAAGGACTGGGTCAACGACGCCGACTTCCCGAAGCGCGAGCCGAAGGTCGGTGCGGATCCCATGATCGGTGTGACGACCGACGTCTCCTTCGTGGGCAAGCAGGTGCGGTTCGAGCAGTTCGTACGGACCGAGGGCGCGGTGTACGCCTTCACGCCGTCGATGTCGACCCTCGACCGGCTGGCCGACGGCAAGCTGTCGGACGACGCGCCGAGGATCAAGGTCCACGTCGAGGAGAACGGCAACCACGCGATCTCCGCCGTCTCGACCTTCCTGCTCACGGACGACGTGGACGCCGGCAAGGCGAAGCTGATGCTCCAGGACGACGGCAAGCTCGTCGTCTTCGACGAGAACGAGGACCCCCGCTGGGCCTCGAACAACCCGGCCACGCAGGACGCCCGTGCCGTCTTCCAGGAGGACGGCAACCTCGTGATCTACACGCCGGACAACCAGCCGGTGTGGGCGTCCGGGACCTACGGCAACCCGGGCGCCAAGCTCGTGGTCCAGGCCGACGGCAACGTGGTGATCTACACCAGCGGCGGCGACCCGATCTGGCACACCAAGACCCGGCACTGACGGCGACGGGACGGCCCCTGATCAGCGAAAACGCGGATCAGGGGCCGTTGGTCGTGCAGCCGGCCGCGGAGTGGGATCTAGACGGCGACGAGGATGAACACCACGTCGTTGAAGTTCCTGAAGTGCCGGTCGTCGTAATACCGGTCGTTGTAGTACCGGTCGTTGTAGTACCGGTCGTCGCAGTAGCGACGGTCGTCCCAGCCCCTCCAGTCGGAGCAGCGGTTGGTGTTCCTGGTGTCGCTCGAGGCGAACGCCTCGCTTGCGGGCAGCACGCCAAGTGCGAGCCCGGCTGCTGCTGCTGAGACTGCGGCAACGATCCTGCGGCGCATCCCCACGCACCTCCGACCACTTATCGCACATCGGACATTTGGGCGATTTCCACATTCCTCCCCTCTCGGTGCGCTGTCAAAGTAGAGAGGCAGGAGGGACGTGAGAGAACGTGAGCGACAGAAGTCGCCCCGCAGGCCGCCCCAGGCCACGATGGAGGAATCAGCACGAAGAATCAGCACGGGGACCTCTTCTCTGCGGGAGCTGCCAGTGGCGCACACCGACGTACTGATCGTGGGCGCCGGCCCGGTCGGGCTCACCGCGGCCGCGGAACTTCGCCGCCACGGCGTCGACTGCCGCATCATCGACAAACTGCCGGCCCGGCTGCCGTACGCAAAAGCCGTGGTTATCCAGCCCAGAACCCTGGAGATCTGGGACCGGATGGGCCTGGTGCGCGCAGCCCTGGAGGCTGCCGTGCCGATGCGCGGGCAGCTGATGTACGTCAACGGCGTCGAGCAGGCGCGCATCGACCTCAGGCTCCCGCCGGACGTCCCGTACGGCTTCGCCGCCCTGCCGCAGTACGAGACCGAGCGCATCATCGAGGAACACCTCGCCCGCTTCGGCACCCGGATCGAGCGCGGCACCGAACTGCTGTCGTTCACCCAGGACAGCGAAGGGGTCTGGAGCCGGGTCACCACGTCCTCCGGTGAGCAGGAGGAGCTCCATTCCCGCTTCCTCGTCGGCTGCGACGGCGCGCACAGCATCGTCCGCAAGACGCTCGGGCTCACCTTCGAGGGCGGCGCGTTCCCCGACGAGTACATGCTCGCGGACGTGGAGGTCGACTGGAGCCTGCCGCAGGGCTACGGCGTACGCGCCATGCACCAAAACGACGGCACCATCGACGACCTGCTGGTCTGCATCCCGCTGCCCGGCCGCTCCCGCTACCGCATGTCCATGCTGGTCCCGCCCGAGCTGTCCACCCGGAAGCAGCAGGGCGACCCGGACGACGTCGCCCACGGGCTGGAAGGCAGCCGCGCGCCCGGCCTCGAACACATCCAGGCGGTCCTCGACCGGCTCTCGCCGCAGCCGACCACCGCCTCGGCCATGCGCTGGTCCTCCGTCTTCCGCATCAGCCACCGGCTGGTGAACCACTACTGCACGGGCCGCGTCTTCGTCGCCGGCGACGCCGCGCACATCCACCCGCCGACGGGCGCCCAGGGCATGAACACCGGAATTCAGGACGCCTGCAACCTGGCCTGGAAGCTGGCCCTCGCCGTCACCGGCACCGCCAACCCACGGCTACTGGGCAGCTACGACGCCGAACGCCGGCCCGTGGGCGAGGAGGTCGTGGGACGCACCGTCCGGCACGCCACCGAGGGCATCCAGGCGGACCCGGACGACCCCGCGACGATCATGATGCGGGAAGCCCAACTGCTCGTCGCCTACCGCGACAGCCCCATCGTGGGACCGGGCGCCCTGGGCCAGGACGGCCCCGACGCCGGCGACCGGGCACCCGACTGCGGCGGCCTCACCGGCACCATCGCCACATTCCCCATGCGCCTGTACGACCTGCTCCGCGGCCGCGGCCATGTACTGCTGCTCTATGCGGACGCGGGCGGACCACCACTCGTGGACTCCGCGGACTCCGCCGACTTCGGTGAACTGGCCCGAGCAGCACAGGAACTGACCCACGGCCAGGTGGACGTCTTCGTCGTCCTCGCCCCCGATGCCGCCGCCGACGGGGTGCGGCTGCCGGTCTTCCGCGACGGCCGGGGCGAGTTCCGGCGCGCCTACGAGGCCGACGGTCCCACGGCGCTTCTGGTGCGGCCCGACGGCTACCTCGGCGCGCGCCTTGCCCCGCCGACCGTCCCCGAGCTGTCCGCCCACCTCGCGGGCACCTTCCGGCCCGTGGCGGCCGACTGACGCCGACCGCTCAGTTCGACGCCGCTCAGTTCCCCGCCACGTCCTTCACCGCGACCGCGACCGGCGTCGATCCCGAGACCAGTTCCAGCGTCAGCCCGGCGGTCGCCGGGGTGTCGATCAGCTCCGCCAGCACCGCGGCCACGTCGTCGCGCGGGATCGCGCCCCGGCCGGTGGAGGCCTCCATACGGACCAGGCCGGTGCCCGCGTCGTTCGTGAGGGCGCCCGGCCGCAGGATCGTCCAGTCCAGGCCGAGCCGGGTCTTCACGTACGCGTCGGCCTCGCCCTTGGCCCGCAGATACGCGTCGAACACCTCGTCGCCCCGGTGCCCGGCGTCGGCGCCCATCGACGAGACGGCGAGGTACCGCCGTACCCCCGCCCGCTCCGCCGCGTCCGCGAACAGCACCGCCGCGCCGCGGTCCACCGTGTCCTTGCGCGTCACGCCGCTGCCCGGACCCGCGCCCGCCGCGAAGACCGCCGCGCCCGCCCCCTGGAGCACCGCCGCGACCTGCTCCACCGAGGCCGATTCCAGGTCGCAGAGAACGGGTTCCGCGCCCGCCTCCCGCAGGGCGTCGCCCTGTTCGCGCTTGCGGATGATGCCCGCGACCTCGTACCCGCGCGCGGTGAGCAACCGCTCCAGCCGCAGCGCGATCTGACCATGTCCACCTGCGATGACGATGCGCATGTCTACGACCGTACGCCGTCAACTGCCGCCATGCGCACGCTCCGGCAGCGAATCCGGGGTGTCTCCGGCAGGCTCACGGCCCCGGACCGGGCCGCCCCTGCCGCGGCAGGTCGAGCGCCACCGCCGCGGCCGAGTCGCAGTACTCGCGCACCGCGCTGGTCCGTGCCACCACCCGGCCGCGGTGGATCACGATCCTGCTGTACGCCAGCGAGAGCACCCCGGCGAGCCCGTTGCCCCGTACCGCCAGCAGCTCGGCCGGGAACCCCGCCTCCACCCGTACCTCCGGCAGGCCGAGCGCGTCCCGGGCCGCCGCGCTGACCGTCTCGTACGCCTCCTGCGGGCGCAGCCCGCCCTGCGAGGCCAGCAGATAGGCGGCCTCCAGCGGATCGCCCCGCCCCACCGGGTTGCTGACGTCCCGCAGCGCCCCGCTGCCGGCGGCCACCCTCACCCCGGCCGAGCGCAGCAGCCGTACCGGGGCGGTCCGTGATCCGCGCCGCTCCAGGGCGCCGCAGTCGCCCTGCGGCAGGCAGACGACGCTGACGCCGGCGGCGGCGAGCCGGGCGGCGGCCCGGCCGGCGACGTCCTGGGGGAGCCGGGACAGCCCGCCGCACGGGCCGATCGTGACCCCGGGCCGCAGTCCGCCGGCCATGGCCGCCAGGCGCGCGAGCCGGGCCGGGTCGTCACCGTCCGTGTGCAGGTCGACAGGGCAGCCGTGCTCGGCGGCGACCTCCAGGACCGTCTGCGTGTAGCCGGTCGGGTCGGGGTCGAGGTCGGGGCAGCCGCCGACCGCCGTGGCACCCATCTTCACGGCGTCGCGCAGCATTGCGAGGCCGTCGGCGCCGGCCGTCCCGGTGAGCAGCCGGGGCACCGCGACGGCCGTGAGGTCGGTGAGCCCGCGCAGCGAGCGGCGGGCCTGGAGCACCGCCTCCATGCCGCCGAGCCCCTGCACATCGCCGATGCGTACGTGCGTACGCAGCGCCGTGGCGCCGTGCCCGAGCTGGAGCAGCGCGGCCTCGGTGACGCGCCGCTGGACGTCCTCGACCCCGTACGACAGGGGGCCGTCGGCGTCGGCGGTGAGGGCGGTGTCGCCGTGCGCGTGCGGTTCGGCCGGGGCCGGCAGCAGCAGGTAGCCGCTCAGGTCGACGCGGGTGGCGCGCGCGGCCAGGCTGCCGGAGGTCCCGACCGCTTCGATACGCCCGCCGCTGAGGCGTACGTCCACGGTGCGGCCATCGGTGAGCCGGGCGCCGCAGAGCAGCAGTGCCGAGCCGTCGGCGCTGCTCGTCGGCGGCTGATGCGGCTGCGGCTGGCTGTCGGGCATCGTGCTCCAGGGAGGCAAGATCACGCAGAGTGAGTCGAGCCTAGGACGCTGGCCGGCCACCGTGGCGGAAGAGCGCAATAGTCGTACCGGTGTGGTGCGCTGCGGCTGCTGAGGCGTCTGTGAAGGTCCGGCACAGAGGTCCCACAGGGGACCGGCTTAAGGATTTGGGCGAACGGCGGGCGACCGTGTAATGTCTTCATCGCTCGCCCCAATAGCTCAGTCGGTAGAGCGTCTCCATGGTAAGGAGAAGGTCTACGGTTCGATTCCGTATTGGGGCTCTGGTGTGAGAGGTTCCCCGCCCTCGGGCGGGGGACGGATCACATCAAAGCGGTGTAGCTCAGTCGGTAGAGCAAGCGGCTCATAATCGCTGTGTCACCGGTTCAAGTCCGGTCACCGCTACACACAGTAGCCGATTGTGGGGTCGGTCTCCCGGTCGGCTACTCTTTCTTGCGTTCATCCGTCCAATTCCGTCAAGGAGCACTCACGTGGCTGCCACCGACGTCCGCCCGAAGATCACGCTGGCCTGCGTGGAGTGCAAGGAGCGGAACTACATCACCAAGAAGAACCGGCGTAACGACCCGGACCGTCTTGAGATGAAGAAGCACTGCCCGCGCTGCAACTCGCACACCGCGCACCGCGAAACGCGCTGAAAACAGGCTCGTACCCGAGGCCGTCCCCTTCACCGGGGGCGGCCTCGTGTCGTTGTGCAGGTCTGTGTCTGTCACCGCACGCAGGTGGCCGTCACCGGCAGGGCCGTCACCGCAAAACACCAGAGCAGGAGGTACCGAGCCATGGCGCTCGACCAGTCCTTCGTCGGGCGGTCGTACCCGCCCACCGATCCGTACGAGGTCGGCCGGGAGAAGATCCGCGAGTTCGCCGAAGCGGTGGGTGACGCCAATCCGGCGTACACCGACCCGGAGGCCGCCAAGGCGCTCGGTCACCCCGATGTGATCGCGCCGCCGACCTTCGTCTTCGCCATCACGTTCAAGGCCGCGGGCCAGGTCGTCGCCGACCCGCAACTGGGGCTGGACTACAGCCGCGTGGTGCACGGCGACCAGAAGTTCGCGTACACGCGTCCGGTGCGGGCGGGGGACCGGCTGTCGGTCACCTCGACCATCGAGGGCATCAAGTCCATGGCGGGCAACGACATCGTGGACATCCGGGGTGAGGTTCACGACGAGTCCGGCGAGCATGTGGTGACCGCCTGGACGAAGCTCGTCTCGCGCGCGGCCGAGGGGGAGTGACGCAAGTGACAGCGAAGGTCGCGTACGAAGCGGTCGAGGTCGGCACCGAGCTGCCGGCCCAGTCCTTCCCGGTGAGCCGCGCCACGCTCGTGCAGTACGCGGGTGCCTCCGGTGACTTCAACCCGATCCACTGGAACGAGAAGTTCGCCAAGGAGGTCGGGCTGCCGGACGTCATCGCGCACGGCATGTTCACCATGGCCGAGGCGGTCCGTGTGGTCACCGACTGGGCGGGCGACCCGGCCGCGGTGGTCGAGTACGGCGTGCGGTTCACCAAGCCCGTCGTCGTCCCGAACGACGACAAGGGCGCGCTGATCGAGGTCAGCGCCAAGGTCGCCGCCAAGCTCGACGACGGGCTGGTCCGGGTCGACCTGACGGCGACCAGCGCCGGCCAGAAGGTGCTCGGTATGTCGCGCGCTGTCGTCCGGCTCGCCTGAGACGCGGCTGAGACGCGGTACGAGCCTCGGGCGCCCGTCCCGGACGCGCGCCCGAGGGCTACACGACGGACGCTTACTTCGCGCCGGCCGCGAACCTGGGCGGCCGCCGTGGCCCTCGCGGCCGGGACGGCGCTGCTGATCCGGCCGCCGGCCGACGCCGGAGACCGCGCCCGAGAAGGCCGAGGGCCGTGCGCCGGTGACCGTCTGACGCCGGCGCCCCCGGTCCGTACGGTCCGTGGCCCCGCCCGAGCGGCGGAGCCGCGGACCGTACTCTTGTCCCCGTGCAGGAACTCCACGACGCCCCTCTCGCCCCGCTGACCACCTTCCGCCTGGGCGGCCCCGCCACCCGGCTGCTCACCGCGACCACCGACGCCGAGGTGATCGCAGCCGTCCGGGACGCCGACGCGAGCGGCACCCCGCTTCTGGTCATCGGCGGCGGCAGCAACCTGGTGATCGGCGACAAGGGATTCGACGGCACCGCGCTCCGCATCGCGACGCAGGGCTTCCACCTCGACGGTACGAAGCTGGAGCTGGCGGCCGGCGAGGTGTGGACCGACGCCGTCGCCCGCACCGTCGAGGCGGGCCTGGCCGGCATCGAATGCCTGGCCGGCATCCCCGGCTCGGCCGGTGCGACCCCGATCCAGAACGTCGGCGCGTACGGGCAGGAAGTGTCCAGCACGATCACCGAGGTGGTGGCGTACGACCGCCGGGCCGGCGAAACGGTCACCCTGGCCAACGCGGCGTGTGAGTTCTCGTACCGCCACAGCCGTTTCAAGCAGGACCCCGAGCGCTATGTCGTGCTGCGCGTGCGCTTCCTGCTGGAGGACGCGGGCGGCCTGTCCGCCCCGCTGAAGTACCCCGAGACCGCCCGGGCCCTGGGCGTCGAGGCGGGCGACCGCGTACCCGCCGCCACCGCGCGCGAGACGGTGCTGCGGCTGCGGGCCGGCAAGGGCATGGTGCTGGACCCGGAGGACCACGACACCTGGTCGGCGGGCTCCTTCTTCACGAACCCGATCCTGACGGCCGAGGAGTACGCGGCCTTCCTGGCCCGTACGCACGAGCGCCTCGGCCCGGACATCGCGCCGCCCGCGTTCCCGGCGGGGGACGGGCTCACCAAGACCTCCGCGGCCTGGCTGATCGACAAGGCGGGCTTCACCAAGGGGTACGGCACCGGGCCGGCCCGCATCTCCACCAAGCACACGCTGGCCCTCACCAACCGCGGCGAGGCGACCACCGAGGACCTCCTCGCCCTGGCGCGGGAGGTGGTGGCGGGCGTGCGCGAGGCGTTCGGCGTCACCCTGGTGAACGAGCCGGTGACGGTCGGGGTCCAGCTCTAGCCGGCGGTGCGCGGCTAGTACGCGACGCCCACCGCTTGCTTCACCGTCAACGAGTCGTCCGTGAAGTGCAGCATCGCGTGGGCCACGTCCGCCCGGCCGATCGAGTTGCCGCCGCGCAGGTTGGCGCCGAGCGCGGTCCGATAGACGCCGGTCACGGGCTTGTTGGTCAGCTTGGGCGGCCGTACGACGGTCCACTCCGTGGTGCTGCGGCGGATCTCGTCCTCCATCGCCGTCAGGTCCGCGTACACGTCGCGGTAGACGCGCGAGACCAGCGGGGTCACCGCGCGCAGCAGGAGCGTCTCGTCGGGCGGCACCGGGCCGACGGGGGCCGCGCTCACCGCCAGGAAGCGGCGCACCCCCTCCGCCTCCAGAGCCCGCAGGATCGTCCGGGTGCAGGTGGTGGCGTCGCCCGCGTGCTTGATGGCGCGCGCGCCGACGCCTGACAGCACCGCGTCGCGGCCCGCCACGGCCGGCCGCAGGGCCTCCGGGTCGTCCAGTCCGGCGGTGACGACCCGCAGGGCCGGGTCGTCGACGGTCAGTCGCGCGGGGTCGCGGACCACCGCGGTCACCTGGTGGCCCGATGCCAGCGCCTGCCGGACGATTTCGTGCCCGACGCCGCCGGTCGCTCCGAAAACGGTCAGCTTCATTGCCACACGCCCCTTGGTGGGTAAGTATTCACTCACCACTAGAGTGAGTGCTCGCTCACCCCTCCGTCAAGCCTCTCCGGAGCGCACACGTGAAACCCGCACGGGCCCGCATCCTCGACGCCGCCGACCAGCTCATGCGCACCATCGGGCTCGCCCGTGCCACCACCAAGGAGATCGCCCGGGAGGCCGGCTGCTCCGAGGCCGCGCTCTACAAGCACTTCGCGAGCAAGGAGGACCTCTTCCTCCACGTCCTCCAGGAACGGCTCCCGAAGCTCGGCCCGCTGCTCGTCGAGCTGACCGAAGCACCCACCGGCCACAGCGTCGAGGAGAACCTCGTCACGGTCGTCCGGCAGGCCGCCCGCTTCTACGAGTCCACCTTCGCCATCGGTGCCTCGCTCTTCGCCGAGCCCGCGCTGCTGCGCCGCCATGCCGAGGGCGTACACGCGCTGGGCAGCGGTCCGCACCATCCGATCGACGCGCTCTCCCGCTATCTGCGCGTGGAGCGCGCGGCCGGCCGGATCGCCGCGGACGCGGACACCGACGCAGCTGCGGCGCTGCTGATGGGCGCCTGTCTGCAGCGCGCGTTCCTCAAGGCGTTTCCGGGCAGCGAGCCGGTCCGTCCCCTCGACGAGTTCGCACCGGCCGTCGCCCGCACGGTCCTCGCGGGCCTGCGCCCGCAGCCGGCCGGGTAGCCGGCTATCTGGCCAGCCAGTCGTCGACTCCGGCCAGCAGCTTGGCCTTCACGCCCTCCGGCGCCGCCGAGCCCCGTACCGACTGCCGGGCCAGCTCGGCCAGCTCGGCGTCCGTGAAACCGTGGTGGCGCCGGGCCAGCTCGTACTGCGCGGCCAGCCGCGAGCCGAACAGCAGCGGGTCGTCCGCGCCGAGCGCCATCGGCACGCCCGCGTCGAACAGCGTGCGCAGCGGCACGTCCTCGGGCTTCTCGTACACGCCGAGCGCCACATTCGACGCCGGGCACACCTCGCAGGTCACCCCGCGCTCGGCGAGCCTGCGCAGCAGGCGCGGGTCCTCGGCGGCCCGTACGCCGTGTCCGACGCGTGAGGCATGCAGGTCGTCCAGGCAGTCCCGTACGGACGAGGGGCCGGTCAGCTCGCCGCCGTGCGGCGCCGCCAGCAGCCCGCCCTCCCGCGCGATCGCGAAGGCCCGGTCGAAGTCGCGGGCCATGCCGCGGCGCTCGTCGTTGGAGAGGCCGAACCCGACGATGCCGCGGTCCGCGAACCGCACGGCCAGCCTGGCCAGCGTCCGGGCGTCCAGCGGGTGCTTCATCCGGTTCGCCGCGACCAGTACGCGCATGCCGAGCCCGGTCTCCCGCGAGGCGGCGTCCACCGCGTCCAGGATGATCTCCAGGGCGGGGATCAGTCCGCCGAGCATGGGGGCGTACGAGGTGGGGTCGACCTGGATCTCCAGCCAGCCGGAGCCGTCCCGGACGTCCTCCTCGGCGGCCTCGCGCACGAGCCGGCGGATGTCGTCGGGGGAGCGCAGGCAGGACCGGGCGATGTCGTAGAGCCGCTGGAAGCGGAACCAGCCCCGCTCGTCGGTGGCCCGCAGTTTCGGCGGCTCGCCGCCGGTCAGTGCGTCGGGGAGGTGTACGCCGTACTTGTCGGCGAGCTCCAGGAGGGTGGTGGGGCGCATCGAGCCGGTGAAGTGCAGGTGCAGGTGGGCCTTGGGCAGAAGCGTGAGATCGCGTGCGTGCTCCATTGGGTGATCCTGCCCCAGGTGGGCGCCGCGCGGCAGGGGTTTCCCCGTTCGGGCGCTTGCCCGAACACAAAACCGCCCTCCTCCGGCCCGGGCGCCACCCCTGCGGGGCTGTTCCCCTCCCCGCCCCTTCCCGAACCGGGGCTCTGCCCCGGCCCCCGCGCCTCAATCGCCGGCGGGGCTTGGGGGTGCCGGGTTCAACCGGGGCTCCGCCCCGGCCCCCGCGCCTCAATCGCCGGCGGGGCTTGAGGGGGAGGCGGCGCCCCCGGGGCCCGGCCGGAACGTCGGAGCGGCGCCCGCCCCCGTTGGGGTGGGCGCCGCTCCGACGGGGTGCTGCGGGCCGCGTCAGGCCTTCGCCTCCGCCAGGAGCTTCTGGATCCGCGACACTCCCTCGACCAGGTCCTCGTCGCCCAGGGCGTACGAGAGACGCAGGTAGCCCGGCGTGCCGAAGGCCTCGCCCGGCACCACCGCCACCTCGACCTCGTCCAGGATCAGCGCCGCCAGCTCCACCGACGTCTGCGGGCGCTGCCCGCGGATCTCCTTGCCGAGGAGCGCCTTGACCGACGGGTACGCGTAGAACGCGCCCTCCGGGGTGGGACACACCACGCCCTCGATCTCGTTCAGCATCCGCACGATCGTCTGGCGGCGCCGGTCGAACGCCGACCGCATCTCGGCCACCGCGTCCAGGTCCCCGGAGACGGCGGCCAGCGCTGCCACCTGCGCGACGTTGGACACGTTCGAGGTGGCGTGCGACTGGAGGTTGGTCGCGGCCTTGACGACGTCCTTCGGGCCGATGATCCACCCCACCCGCCAGCCGGTCATCGCGTACGTCTTCGCGACACCGTTGACGACGATGCACTTCTCGCGCAGCTCGGGGACGAGCGCCGGCAGCGAGGTGAACTTCGCGTCGCCGTAGACCAGGTGCTCGTAGATCTCGTCCGTCAGCACCCACAGCCCGTGCTCCGCGGCCCAGCGGCCGATCGCGAGCGCGTCGGCCTCGCTGTAGACCGCGCCGGTCGGGTTCGACGGGGAGACGAACAGGACGACCTTCGTACGCTCCGTACGCGCCGCCTCCAGCTGCTCCACGGACACTCGGTAGCCGGTGGTCTCGTCGGCGACGACCTCCACCGGCACGCCGCCCGCGAGGCGGATCGACTCGGGGTACGTGGTCCAGTACGGGGCCGGGACGATGACCTCGTCGCCCGGGTCGAGGATCGCGGCGAAGGCCTCGTAGATCGCCTGCTTGCCGCCGTTGGTCACCAGCACCTGCGCGGGGTCGACCTCGTAGCCGGAGTCGCGCAGCGTCTTCGCGGCGATGGCGGCCTTGAGCTCGGGGAGCCCGCCGGCCGGCGTGTAGCGGTGGTACTTCGGCTGGCGGCAGGCCTCGATGGCGGCTTCGACGATGTAGTCGGGGGTCGGGAAGTCGGGCTCGCCGGCGCCGAAGCCGATCACGGGGCGCCCGGCGGCCTTGAGGGCCTTGGCCTTGGCGTCCACTGCGAGGGTCGCGGACTCGGAGATCGCGCCGATACGGGCGGAGACCCGGCGCTCGGTGGGAGGAGTTGCAGAGGTCATGCGGCAATCGTCCCAGACCCCGCAGCAGCCGGGCACACTGGTTTCAGAGACCGGACAGCCGTTACCTGTTCGACGCCGCGTCCCGAAGCACGTACACTCACCTGTCGTTGGCCCTCACCAGCCACTCCGACCGTGCGCACTCCGTGCACCCGGGCGGATGCGGTAGGTTGGGGAACCACAAAGGGTCGTAGCTCAATTGGTAGAGCACTGGTCTCCAAAACCAGCGGTTGGGGGTTCAAGTCCCTCCGGCCCTGCTACACACACCTTCGCCAGGATGTGTGCGCGCATGTACGTACTTCAATGCACCGCCGTGCGGCTCAACCGGGCGCGGCACGGCCACGACCCGGATTCAGGTGAGAGACGTGACGGACGCCCTTGGCTCCATCGACAAGCCTGATGCCGAGGACGAGACGCCCGAGTCGCAGAAGAAGACTCGGAAGGGCGGCAAGCGCGGAAAGAAGGGCCCCCTGGGCCGTCTCGCGCTCTTCTACCGCCAGATCGTCGCGGAACTCCGCAAGGTTGTCTGGCCCACGCGCAGCCAGCTCACCACGTACACCACTGTGGTGATTGTCTTCGTTGTCATCATGATCGGCCTTGTGACCGTGATTGACTATGGATTCCAGGAAGCCATCAAGTACGTCTTCGGCTGATCCCCGCGGAGGGCGGCGCCTTGACCGGGCTGCCGCCGCTTTCGCATGTTCCACCCATATGTAGCCAGGAAGAAGCAGCCACGTGTCTGACCCGAACCTGAACGACGCCTCCGAGTCGGTCGAGTCCGTCGAGGACGAGCTCGACATCGTCGAGGCGGCGGACGCCGACGGTCCCGACCAGGCCGAGGCTGCCGACGCCGCTGCGGGCGAGCCGGCCGAGGAGGCCGCCCTGCACGTCGAGACGGACGTCGATGACGTCGATGCCTCCGACGTCACTGACGAGTCCGACGATACCGACACCGCCGTTGCCGACGACTCCGAGGCCGAAGAGGTCACGGAGGCCGAGGAGGCGACCGAGCCGGCCGAGCCCGTCGACCCGGTCGAGGCCCTCCGCCAGGAACTCCGCCTGCTCCCCGGTGAGTGGTACGTCATCCACACATACGCCGGGTACGAGAAGCGCGTGAAGGCCAACCTGGAGCAGCGTGCCGTCTCGCTGAACGTCGAGGAGTTCATCTACCAGGCCGAAGTACCCGAGGAAGAGATCGTCCAGATCAAGAACGGCGAGCGCAAGAACGTCCGCCAGAACAAGCTTCCCGGCTACGTCCTGGTCCGTATGGACCTCACCAACGAGTCCTGGGGCGTCGTCCGTAACACCCCGGGCGTCACCGGCTTCGTCGGCAACGCGTACGACCCGTACCCGCTGACGCTGGACGAGATCGTCAAGATGCTCGCGCCGGAGGCCGAGGAGAAGGCCGCCAAGGCCGCCGCGGAGGAGGCCGGACTGCCGGCTCCGTCCCGCAAGATGGAGGTCCAGGTTCTGGACTTCGAGGTCGGCGACTCGGTCACCGTCACCGACGGTCCGTTCGCGACGCTGCAGGCCACGATCAACGAGATTAACCCGGACTCGAAGAAGGTCAAGGGTCTCGTCGAGATCTTCGGCCGCGAGACCCCGGTCGAGCTCAGCTTCGACCAGATCCAGAAGAACTGACTCGCAGCACACGTTTCCGACCAGGTCAGAAAGGCTCTCGCAGCCTTTCTGACCTGCTCGGTTTTTAGCCCCGCGCAGATACCCGTTATCGTGGTGCGGTATGCCTCCATCCGGATGATCGGGTGGCTGGCTGGAAACTCTCACTAGGACCCGGAGAGAGCAATGCCTCCCAAGAAGAAGAAGGTCACGGGGCTTATCAAGCTCCAGATCCAGGCCGGCGCGGCCAACCCGGCTCCGCCGGTCGGCCCCGCGCTCGGTCAGCACGGCGTCAACATCATGGAGTTCTGCAAGGCCTACAACGCCGCGACCGAGTCGCAGCGTGGCATGGTCGTGCCGGTGGAGATCACGGTCTACGAGGACCGCTCCTTCACCTTCATCACCAAGACTCCGCCGGCCGCCAAGCTGATCCTCAAGGCCGCGGGTGTGGACAAGGGCTCGGGCGAGCCGCACAAGACCAAGGTTGCCAAGCTCACCGGCGCCCAGGTCCGTGAGATCGCCACGGTCAAGCTGCCCGACCTGAACGCCAACGACCTCGACGCCGCGTCGAAGATCATCGCCGGCACCGCCCGTTCCATGGGCATCACCGTCGAAGGCTGATTCAGCCCCGTAAGCCCCCAGTGGTAGGACCAAGCGCTGGTCCGCACCACGACTCCACGCTCAAACACATCAGGAGCAGAAGTGAAGCGCAGCAAGACTCTCCGCGCTGCGGACGCCAAGGTCGACCGGGAGAAGCTGTACGCCCCGCTCGAGGCCGTCCGTCTCGCCAAGGACACCTCCTCGATCAAGTTCGACGGCACCGTCGAGGTCGCCATGCGTCTGGGTGTCGACCCGCGCAAGGCCGACCAGATGGTCCGTGGCACCGTGAACCTTCCGCACGGCACCGGTAAGACCGCCCGGGTCCTGGTCTTCGCGACCGGTGACCGTGCTGCGGCCGCGGAAGCCGCCGGCGCCGACATCGTCGGCTCCGACGAACTGATCGACGAGGTTGCGAAGGGCCGTCTGGACTTCGACGCCGTCGTCGCCACCCCGGACCTCATGGGCAAGGTCGGCCGCCTCGGCCGCGTGCTCGGTCCGCGTGGTCTGATGCCGAACCCGAAGACCGGCACGGTCACCCCGGACGTGGCGAAGGCTGTCACGGACATCAAGGGCGGCAAGATCGAGTTCCGCGTCGACAAGCACTCGAACCTGCACTTCATCATCGGCAAGGTCTCCTTCGACGAGACGAAGCTGGTCGAGAACTACGCCGCGGCGCTGGACGAGATCCTGCGTCTCAAGCCGTCCGCCGCGAAGGGCCGCTACATCAAGAAGGCGACCCTGACCACCACGATGGGCCCCGGCATCCCGCTGGACTCCAACCGCACCCGCAACCTCCTCGTCGAGGAGGACCCGGCCGCCGTCTGATCCTGACGGCAGCCGCGCGTCACGCGTGCTGAAACCGGCCCCCGCATCTCCTTCGAGGTGCGGGGGCCGGTTGTTTATTCACGTGGCGTTGTCGGCGGCGGCCGGTAGGGTCACCGGAGGTCACCTGCCGGACCAGACCGGACAAGACCGGACCATAAGTGAACACCCGTGGGGGGAACCAAGCATGCGTGTGATGTACCGGAAGGCGGCCGGGGCCGCGCTCGTCGGCGCTCTGCTGTGCGGCGCGAGCGCCTGTACGACGGGCAGCGCCCCGAAGCCCGACGCCAAGGCCGGGCAGAAGCCCTTCCAGGTCACTCCTGCCGCGGCTGTGCAGCGGGCGGCCGAGAAGAGCGAGAAGCTCACCTCGGTGACGTACACGATGCGCGGCAAGGCCCCCGACGGAGGCAGTGTCGAGGGCCGGGCGTCGATGAGCATGAAGCCGCCCGCGATGCAGATGAAGATGCGCGGCGGAACCGCGGCTGAGACCGGTGAGGTGGAGATCCGCCTCGTCGAGGGCGCCATGTACATGAATGGCGGCCCGGAAGCCGCGGCGAAGATGGACGGCAAGAGCTGGCTCAAGTTCGACCTGGCGGCTCTCGGCAAGGGCGGCGCCGACCCGCTGGCGGGGATGGCCGGCCAGGCGGACCGTAATCCTGCTCAGGACTCCGCCTCGCTGACCGCCGCCAAGGACCTCAAGAAGGTCGGCGAAGAGACGGTCGACGGCGTACGGACCACGCACTACGCCGGTACGGTCACGATCGCCGCGATGCGCGAGAGCCTGAAGGGCCAGGACGCGGCCACCAGGGAGCAGCGGGAGAAGGGTCTGAAGCGGTACGAGGGCATGGGCGTCGACGCGCTCACGATGGACATGTGGGTGGACGGCAACGACCACACCAAGCAGTTCCGTGTGCGGGGCGCGGCGGACAAGGGCCCGCTCGACCTGACGATCACGTTCCTGGACTTCAACAAGCCGGTAACCGTCACGGCTCCGCCGGCCTCCGAGACCGTGGACCTCGCGCAGATGATGAAGGACGCGTCCGGCGCACCGTGACCCCGGGAGCGGGCCAGGGAGCGGGCCACGACGGCCGGCTCCCGAGGCCCCGATGGCCCGATTTGCTTGACGGCGATGCATTCGCGTAGTCTTCCCCGGAAGCCAAAGACCGCTGGTCGTTGCTGTGCTCTCGTCAGGGAGTGCGGTGGCCGAAGGTTCCGCCGGGTGCGGACGTCCTGCGCAGGTGACTGTGGATGTGCTCCCGGATTCCGTCCGGTCGAGCTCACGCCCCGTGCGCCTGCGCCGGGGCGTTTCGTTTTGCCCGGTCCCTTCTGAGCGGTCCTCATCACCCGGAAGGAGGCCGACGCTCTATGGCAAGGCCCGACAAGGCTGCCGCGGTAGCCGAGCTCGCGGACCAGTTCCGCAGCTCGAACGCCGCTGTGCTGACCGAGTACCGGGGTCTCACCGTGGCGCAGCTCAAGACGCTGCGTCGTTCGCTCGGTGAGAACGCCCAGTACGCCGTGGTGAAGAACACGCTGACCAAGATTGCGGCCAACGAGGCCGGGATCACTTCGCTCGACGACCAGTTCACTGGTCCGACGGCGGTTGCCTTCATCACCGGTGACCCGGTGGAGTCGGCGAAGGGTCTTCGTGACTTCGCCAAGGACAACCCGAACCTGATCATCAAGGGCGGTGTCCTTGATGGCAAGGCGCTGTCCGCCGATGAGATCAAGAAGCTTGCGGACCTCGAGTCCCGCGAGGTTCTGCTCGCCAAGCTGGCGGGCGCCATGAAGGGCAAGCAGTCCCAGGCTGCCGCGCTCTTCCAGGCGCTCCCCTCGAAGTTCGTCCGCACCGCGGAGGCGCTTCGTGCCAAGCAGGCCGAGCAGGGCGGTGCCGAGTAATTCGGCTCGCGCATTGACCGCCGCCTGAAGGCGACGGTCGCAGCGGGCCGAAAGTACGCCCGCCGACACAGACAACCGGCACCTGCCGAATGAGTGGAAGGACGCCATCATGGCGAAGCTGTCCCAGGACGACCTGCTTGCGCAGTTCGAGGAGATGACCCTCATCGAGCTCTCCGAGTTCGTGAAGGCCTTCGAGGAGAAGTTCGACGTCACCGCCGCCGCCCCCGTCGCCGCCGCTGTTGGTGGCGCCGCTGCCGCCCCGGCCGAGGCCGAGGCCGAGCAGGACGAGTTCGACGTCATCCTCACCGGCGCCGGCGAGAAGAAGATCCAGGTCATCAAGGTCGTGCGTGAGCTGACCTCGCTGGGTCTGAAGGAGGCCAAGGACCTCGTCGACGGCACCCCGAAGCCGGTCCTCGAGAAGGTCGCCAAGGAGGCCGCTGACAAGGCTGCCGAGTCCCTCAAGGCCGCTGGCGCGTCCGTCGAGGTCAAGTGACCCCGTAGCGGTCTTCTGACTCGCTCCTGAAGGGCGACCACCCGTACGGGTGGTCGCCCTTCGGCGTACCCGCGAGGCCTGCCTTGCTCTTCCCCCGGGGACGAGTAGGGTGATCTTCGTTGTGGTGGGGGGCCTTGACGAACCGCACGCAGCGCGCAATTCTCAGGACGCGTCGTCACACGGATCCAGGATTCGAGGCATGGATCGACGACGAAGAGGGAAGTTCTTTCGCAGGCGTTGGACGGCGTGAACAACTAGAGGGAAGGCCTGTTGCCGGTCTCCGGAAACTCGGTCTGGACATCAGTGGGCCAAGTGGCTACACTGACCCTTTGCGCTGCCTGTTAGCTGCCCCCTGCCCGTCACCAGGGGCATGCCCACGCTTGAGCATCGACGATTGATCTTCCCTGACCTGGGATTTCCATCGCTGTGCCCCGCGGGGACCGGTACGCGCGTAGTGAGTCCGAGCCCTCGGAAGGACCCCCTCTTGGCCGCCTCGCGCAACGCCTCGACTGCCAATACGAACACCGGCGCAAGCACTGCCCCGCTGCGCATCTCTTTTGCAAAGATCAAGGAGCCCCTCGAGGTTCCGAACCTCCTGGCGCTGCAGACCGAGAGCTTTGACTGGCTGCTCGGCAACGCCGCCTGGAAGGCTCGCGTCGAGTCGGCTCTTGAGAGTGGACAGGACGTCCCCACCAAGTCCGGTCTGGAAGAGATCTTCGAGGAGATCTCGCCGATCGAGGACTTCTCCGGGTCGATGTCGCTGACCTTCCGCGACCACCGCTTCGAGCCCGCGAAGAACTCTGTCGACGAGTGCAAGGAGCGCGACTTCACGTACGCGGCTCCGCTGTTCGTCACCGCCGAATTCACCAACAACGAGACCGGCGAGATCAAGTCCCAGACGGTCTTCATGGGCGACTTCCCGCTCATGACCAACAAGGGCACCTTCGTGATCAACGGCACCGAGCGTGTCGTGGTCTCGCAGCTGGTCCGCTCGCCGGGTGTCTACTTCGACTCCTCCATCGACAAGACGTCCGACAAGGACATCTTCTCGGCCAAGATCATCCCGTCCCGGGGTGCCTGGCTGGAGATGGAGGTCGACAAGCGCGACATGGTCGGTGTCCGCATCGACCGCAAGCGCAAGCAGTCCGTGACCGTACTCCTGAAGGCTCTCGGCTGGACCACCGAGCAGATCCTCGAGGAGTTCGGCGAGTACGAGTCCATGCGCGCCACCCTGGAGAAGGACCACACCCAGGGCCAGGACGACGCGCTGCTCGACATCTACCGCAAGCTGCGTCCGGGCGAGCCGCCGACGCGCGAGGCCGCTCAGACGCTGCTCGAGAACCTCTACTTCAACCCCAAGCGCTACGACCTCGCCAAGGTCGGCCGCTACAAGGTGAACAAGAAGCTCGGCGCCGACGAGCCGCTGAACGCCGGTGTCCTCACCAGCAAGGACATCATCGCCACCATCAAGTACCTGGTCCGGCTGCACGCCGGCGAGGTCGAGACGGTCGGCGAGAGTGGCCGGAACATCGTCGTCGAGACGGACGACATCGACCACTTCGGCAACCGTCGTCTGCGCAACGTCGGCGAGCTCATCCAGAACCAGGTCCGCACGGGTCTGGCTCGTATGGAGCGCGTCGTGCGTGAGCGCATGACCACGCAGGACGTCGAGGCGATCACGCCGCAGACCCTGATCAACATCCGGCCGGTCGTCGCCTCCATCAAGGAGTTCTTCGGCACCAGCCAGCTGTCCCAGTTCATGGACCAGAACAACCCGCTGTCGGGTCTGACCCACAAGCGCCGCCTGTCGGCGCTGGGCCCGGGTGGTCTGTCCCGTGAGCGGGCCGGCTTCGAGGTCCGTGACGTCCACCCGTCGCACTACGGCCGCATGTGCCCGATCGAGACCCCTGAAGGCCCGAACATCGGTCTGATCGGTTCGCTCGCGTCGTACGGCCGTGTCAACGCGTTCGGTTTCGTCGAGACCCCGTACCGCAAGGTCGTCGACGGTGTCGTCACCGACGAGGTCGACTACCTGACCGCCGACGAGGAAGACCGCTTCGTCATCGCGCAGGCCAACGCGACGCTCTCCGAGGACATGCGCTTCGAGGAGTCCCGCGTCCTGGTCCGCCGCCGTGGCGGCGAGATCGACTACATCCCGGGCGACGACGTCGACTACATGGACGTCTCGCCGCGCCAGATGGTGTCGGTCGCGACCGCGATGATCCCGTTCCTCGAGCACGACGACGCCAACCGTGCCCTCATGGGCGCGAACATGATGCGCCAGGCCGTTCCGCTCATCAAGGCGGAGGCCCCGCTCGTCGGCACCGGCATGGAGTACCGCTGCGCGGTCGACGCCGGTGACGTCATCAAGGCGGAGAAGGACGGTGTGATCCAGGAGGTTTCGGCCGACTACGTCACCGTCGCCAACGACGACGGCACGTACACCACGTACCGCGTCGCGAAGTTCTCCCGCTCCAACCAGGGCACCTCGGTCAACCAGAAGGTCGTCGTCAACGAGGGCGACCGGGTCGTCGAGAACCAGGTTCTCGCCGACGGTCCGGCCACCGAGCAGGGCGAGATGGCGCTCGGCAAGAACCTCCTCGTGGCGTTCATGCCGTGGGAGGGCCACAACTACGAGGACGCCATCATCCTCAGCCAGCGCCTGGTGCAGGACGACGTCCTCTCCTCGATCCACATCGAGGAGCACGAGGTCGACGCCCGTGACACCAAGCTCGGCCCCGAGGAGATCACCCGGGACATCCCGAACGTCTCCGAGGAGGTCCTCGCCGACCTCGACGAGCGCGGCATCATCCGTATCGGTGCCGAGGTCGTCGCCGGCGACATCCTGGTCGGCAAGGTCACGCCCAAGGGTGAGACCGAGCTGACCCCGGAGGAGCGCCTGCTCCGCGCGATCTTCGGTGAGAAGGCCCGTGAGGTCCGTGACACCTCGCTGAAGGTCCCGCACGGCGAGACCGGCAAGGTCATCGGCGTCCGCGTCTTCGACCGCGAAGAGGGCGACGAGCTGCCGCCGGGCGTGAACCAGCTGGTCCGCGTCTACGTCGCGCAGAAGCGCAAGATCACCGACGGTGACAAGCTCGCCGGCCGTCACGGCAACAAGGGCGTCATCTCGAAGATCCTGCCGATCGAGGACATGCCGTTCCTGGAGGACGGCACCCCGGTCGACATCATCCTCAACCCCCTCGGTGTGCCGTCCCGGATGAACCCGGGACAGGTCCTCGAGATCCACCTCGGCTGGCTCGCCAGCCAGGGCTGGAAGGTCGAGGGCAACGAGGAGTGGATGGAGCGTCTGCAGGCCATCGGCGCCGACGACGTCCAGCCCGGCACCAACGTCGCCACCCCGGTGTTCGACGGTGCCCGCGAGGACGAGCTGGCCGGCCTCTTCGAGCACACCGTTCCGAACCGCGACGGCGACCGCCTGGTCCTGCCGTCCGGCAAGGCCCGGCTGTTCGACGGCCGCTCCGGTGAGCCGTTCCCGGACCCGATCTCGATCGGGTACATGTACATCCTCAAGCTGCACCACCTGGTCGACGACAAGCTCCACGCCCGTTCGACCGGCCCGTACTCGATGATCACGCAGCAGCCGCTGGGTGGTAAGGCTCAGTTCGGTGGCCAGCGCTTCGGTGAGATGGAGGTGTGGGCGCTGGAGGCGTACGGCGCCGCTTACGCCCTCCAGGAGCTGCTGACCATCAAGTCCGACGACGTCACCGGCCGCGTGAAGGTCTACGAGGCCATCGTCAAGGGCGAGAACATCCCCGAGCCCGGCATTCCCGAGTCCTTCAAGGTGCTCATCAAGGAAATGCAGTCGCTCTGCCTCAACGTGGAGGTGCTGTCCTCGGACGGTATGTCCATCGAAATGCGCGACACGGACGAGGACGTCTTCCGCGCCGCGGAGGAGCTCGGTATCGACCTGTCCCGGCGCGAGCCGAGCAGCGTCGAAGAGGTCTGACGGGCCTGGCCGGGGGATCCACAAGATCCCCCGGCCATCCCCGGGACCGTTCAGACCACTGATTTAGAGACACGACCCCGAAAGAGGGATTGACGCACAGTGCTCGACGTCAACTTCTTCGACGAGCTGCGGATCGGCCTTGCCACCGCGGACGACATCCGAACCTGGTCGCACGGCGAGGTAAAGAAGCCGGAGACCATCAACTACCGCACGCTCAAGCCCGAGAAGGACGGACTCTTCTGCGAGAAGATCTTCGGTCCGACCCGGGACTGGGAGTGCTACTGCGGCAAGTACAAGCGTGTCCGCTTCAAGGGCATCATCTGTGAGCGCTGCGGCGTCGAGGTCACTCGCGCCAAGGTGCGCCGTGAGCGGATGGGCCACATCGAGCTGGCCGCTCCCGTCACGCACATCTGGTACTTCAAGGGTGTCCCGTCGCGCCTGGGCTACCTGCTCGACCTGGCGCCGAAGGACCTTGAGAAGGTCATCTACTTCGCCGCGTACATGATCACGTTCGTGGACGAGGAGCGTCGCACGCGTGACCTGCCGTCGCTGGAGGCCCACGTCTCCGTAGAGCGCCAGCAGGTCGAGAACCGCCGCGACGCCGACCTCGAGGCCCGCGCCAAGAAGCTCGAGACCGACCTGGCCGAGCTCGAGGCCGAGGGCGCCAAGGCCGACGTGCGCCGCAAGGTGCGCGAGGGCGCCGAGCGTGAGATGAAGCAGCTGCGCGACCGTGCCCAGCGCGAGATCGACCGTCTCGACGAGGTGTGGAACCGCTTCAAGAACCTCAAGGTCCAGGACCTGGAGGGCGACGAGCTGCTCTACCGCGAGCTGCGTGACCGCTTCGGCACGTACTTCGACGGATCGATGGGTGCCGCGGCGCTGCAGAAGCGCCTGGAGTCCTTCGACCTGGAGGAGGAGGCCGAGCGCCTCCGCGAGATCATCCGTACCGGCAAGGGCCAGAAGAAGACCCGTGCGCTCAAGCGCCTCAAGGTCGTCTCCGCGTTCCTGCAGACCAGTAACAGCCCCAAGGGCATGGTGCTGGACTGCGTCCCGGTGATCCCGCCGGACCTGCGTCCGATGGTGCAGCTGGACGGTGGCCGCTTCGCGACCTCCGACCTGAACGACCTGTACCGCCGCGTCATCAACCGCAACAACCGTCTGAAGCGTCTGCTCGACCTCGGTGCCCCCGAGATCATCGTGAACAACGAGAAGCGGATGCTCCAGGAGGCGGTCGACGCCCTCTTCGACAACGGCCGTCGTGGCCGCCCGGTCACGGGCCCCGGCAACCGTCCGCTGAAGTCCCTGAGCGACATGCTCAAGGGCAAGCAGGGCCGTTTCCGTCAGAACCTGCTCGGCAAGCGTGTGGACTACTCCGCGCGTTCCGTCATCGTCGTCGGCCCGCAGCTCAAGCTGCACCAGTGCGGTCTGCCGAAGGCCATGGCGCTGGAGCTCTTCAAGCCGTTCGTGATGAAGCGCCTGGTGGACCTGAACCACGCGCAGAACATCAAGTCGGCCAAGCGCATGGTCGAGCGCGGCCGCACGGTCGTGTACGACGTGCTCGAAGAGGTCATCGCCGAGCACCCGGTGCTGCTGAACCGTGCGCCGACGCTGCACCGCCTCGGCATCCAGGCCTTCGAGCCGCAGCTGGTCGAGGGCAAGGCCATCCAGATCCACCCGCTCGTCTGCACCGCGTTCAACGCGGACTTCGACGGTGACCAGATGGCCGTCCACCTGCCGCTCTCCGCGGAGGCGCAGGCCGAGGCGCGCATCCTGATGCTGTCCTCGAACAACATCCTCAAGCCGGCCGACGGCCGTCCGGTCACCATGCCCACCCAGGACATGGTGCTCGGCCTCTTCTTCCTCACCACGGACGAGGAGGAGCGCGAGGTCAAGGGCGAGGGCCGGTCCTTCGGCTCCAGCGCCGAGGCGATCATGGCCTTCGACGCCCGCGAGCTCTCGCTGCAGGCGAAGGTCGATATCCGCTTCCCCGTCGGCACCATCCCGCCGCGCGGCTGGGTTCCCCCGGTCGCCGAGGAGGGTGAGGCCGAGTTCCAGCCGGGCGACAGCTTCCGTCTGCGGACGACCCTGGGCCGCGCGCTCTTCAACGAGCTGCTGCCCGAGGACTACCCGTTCGTCGACTACTCGGTGGGCAAGAAGCAGCTCTCCGAGATCGTCAACGACCTGGCGGAGCGCTACCCCAAGGTCATCGTGGCGGCGACGCTCGACAACCTGAAGGCGGCCGGCTTCCACTGGGCGACCCGTTCCGGCGTCACCGTGGCCATCTCCGACGTCGTCGTGCCCGAGGCCAAGAAGGCCATCGTCGCGGGCTACGAGGCACAGGACGAGAAGGTCCAGAAGCAGTACGAGCGCGGTCTGATCACCAAGGACGAGCGCACGCAGGAGCTCATCGCGATCTGGACCAAGGCGACCAACGAGGTTGCCGAGGCGATGAACGCGAACTTCCCCAAGACGAACCCCATCTTCATGATGGTTGACTCGGGTGCCCGAGGAAACATGATGCAGATGCGGCAGATCGCCGGTATGCGTGGTCTGGTGTCGAACGCGAAGAACGAGACCATCCCGCGTCCGATCAAGGCGTCCTTCCGTGAGGGCCTGTCGGTGCTGGAGTACTTCATCTCCACCCACGGTGCCCGTAAGGGTCTCGCGGACACCGCCCTGCGTACCGCCGACTCGGGTTACCTGACCCGTCGTCTGGTGGACGTCTCGCAGGACGTGATCATCCGCGAGGAGGACTGTGGCACCGAGCGCGGTCTGAAGCTGAAGATCGCGGTCAAGGGCGAGGACGGCGTGCTCCGCAAGACGGACGACGTCGAGACGTCCGTGTACGCCCGCATGCTGGCCGAGGACGTCGTCATCGACGGCAAGGTCATCGCGCCGGCCAACGTCGACCTGGGTGACGTCTTGATCGACGCCCTGGTCGCCAACGGCGTCGAGGAGGTCAAGACCCGCTCGGTCCTGACCTGTGAGTCCGCGGTCGGCACCTGTGCCTTCTGCTACGGACGCTCGCTCGCCACCGGCAAGCTGGTCGACATCGGTGAGGCGGTCGGCATCATCGCCGCCCAGTCCATCGGTGAGCCCGGTACCCAGCTGACGATGCGTACCTTCCACACCGGTGGTGTGGCCGGTGACGACATCACCCAGGGTCTGCCCCGTGTCGTCGAGCTCTTCGAGGCTCGTACGCCGAAGGGTGTCGCCCCGATCTCGGAAGCGGTCGGCCGCGTCCGGATCGAGGAGACCGAGAAGACCAAGAAGATCGTCATCACCCCCGACGACGGCAGCGACGAGACGGCGTTCCCGATCTCGAAGCGTGCCCGTCTGCTGGTGGGCGAGGGCGACCACGTCGACGTGGGCCAGAAGCTCACGGTGGGTGCCACCAACCCGCACGACGTGCTGCGGATCCTCGGTCAGCGCGCGGTCCAGGTCCACCTGGTCGGCGAGGTCCAGAAGGTCTACAACTCGCAGGGTGTGTCGATCCACGACAAGCACATCGAGATCATCATCCGGCAGATGCTGCGCCGCGTGACGATCATCGAGTCCGGCGACGCGGAGCTGCTGCCGGGCGAGCTCGTGGAGCGCGGCCGCTTCGAGGGCGAGAACCGTCGTGTGGTCACGGAAGGCGGCCACCCGGCCTCCGGCCGTCCGCAGCTGATGGGTATCACCAAGGCGTCGCTGGCGACCGAGTCGTGGCTGTCGGCGGCGTCCTTCCAGGAGACGACCAGGGTCCTGACCGACGCGGCGATCAACGCCAAGTCGGACTCCCTGATCGGCCTCAAGGAGAACGTCATCATCGGTAAGCTCATCCCGGCCGGTACGGGCCTCGCCCGCTACCGCAACATCCGGGTCGAGCCCACCGAGGAGGCGAAGGCCGCGATGTACTCGGCCGTCGGTTACGACGACATCGACTACTCGCCCTTCGGCACCGGCTCCGGCCAGGCGGTCCCGCTGGAGGACTACGACTACGGCCCGTACAACGGCTGACGGAGTCGGCCCAGACAGGCACAGCACGGCTGACAAGTCGCACTGCACGCCGCAGGGCGGTCACCTTCACGGGTGGCCGCCCTGCGGCGTTGGTGGGCACTCGGCGCGCGGATTCGTCGGCCAGGGCTTAGCATGCGGGTGGTCTGTCCTGCGCGTGGGCATTTGTTTTGACCGCAGCCGATGCTATAGGTACGCTCTGACCTTGTGCCTGGGGTGTGCCCTGGGCTCCCGTGCGTGCATTTGGACCGTATGGGGAGCCGGGGAGAACCACACCGCAATCTGCGCTTGTCCGCCCTTCGGCGGAAGTCCGCAGTATTCGACACACCCGACCGCGTGGGTCGGCGACGTTCCAGGTTAGTTTCACTACGGCACACAGAAACCGGAGAAGTAGTGCCTACGATCCAGCAGCTGGTCCGCAAGGGCCGGCAGGACAAGGTCGAGAAGAACAAGACGCCCGCGCTCGAGGGTTCGCCCCAGCGCCGCGGCGTCTGCACGCGTGTGTTCACGACCACCCCGAAGAAGCCGAACTCGGCCCTCCGTAAGGTCGCGCGTGTGCGTCTGACCTCCGGTATCGAGGTCACGGCCTACATCCCGGGTGAGGGACACAACCTGCAGGAGCACTCGATCGTGCTCGTGCGTGGTGGCCGTGTGAAGGACCTGCCGGGTGTTCGCTACAAGATCATCCGCGGCTCGCTCGACACCCAGGGTGTCAAGAACCGCAAGCAGGCCCGCAGCCGCTACGGCGCCAAGAAGGAGAAGTAAGAATGCCTCGTAAGGGCCCCGCCCCGAAGCGCCCGGTCATCATTGACCCGGTCTACAGCTCTCCTCTGGTCACGTCGCTGATCAACAAGCTTCTGCTCGACGGCAAGCGTTCCACTGCCGAGCGGATCGTCTACGGCGCCATGGAGGGCCTGCGCGAGAAGACCGGCGCCGACCCGGTCATCACGCTGAAGCGCGCCCTCGAGAACGTCAAGCCGTCCCTCGAGGTCAAGTCCCGCCGTGTCGGTGGCGCCACCTACCAGGTGCCGATCGAGGTCAAGCCCGGTCGCGCTGCCACGCTGGCGCTGCGCTGGGTCGTCGGTTACTCCCGCGCCCGTCGCGAGAAGACCATGACCGAGCGCCTCATGAACGAACTGCTCGACGCCTCCAACGGCCTCGGCGCTTCGGTCAAGAAGCGTGAGGACACCCACAAGATGGCCGAGTCCAACAAGGCCTTCGCGCACTACCGCTGGTAGTCGCTACCCCCATCGAGACCGAGAGAAGATTGAGCCTTATGGCCACCACTTCGCTTGACCTGGCCAAGGTCCGCAACATCGGGATCATGGCCCACATCGACGCGGGCAAGACGACCACCACTGAGCGGATCCTCTTCTACACCGGTGTGAGCTACAAGATCGGTGAGGTCCACGACGGCGCTGCCACGATGGACTGGATGGAGCAGGAGCAGGAGCGCGGCATCACGATCACGTCCGCCGCGACGACCTGCCACTGGCCGCTCAACGATGTTGACCACACCATCAACATCATCGACACCCCGGGTCACGTCGACTTCACCGTCGAGGTGGAGCGTTCGCTCCGCGTCCTCGACGGCGCCGTCACCGTGTTCGACGGTGTCGCGGGCGTCGAGCCGCAGTCCGAGACTGTCTGGCGTCAGGCGGACCGCTACGGCGTGCCGCGTATCTGCTTCGTCAACAAGCTCGACCGCACCGGCGCCGAGTTCCACCGCTGCGTCGACATGATCGTCGACCGCCTCGGTGCGGTGCCGCTGGTCATGCAGCTGCCGATCGGCGCGGAGGCGGACTTCAAGGGCGTGGTCGACCTCGTCCAGATGAAGGCGCTCGTCTGGTCCGCCGAGGCCGCCAAGGGCGAGATGTACGACGTCGTCGACATCCCGGCCACGCACACCGAGGCGGCCGAGGAGTGGCGCGGCAAGCTGCTCGAGGCCGTCGCCGAGAACGACGAAGACATGATGGAGCTGTACCTGGAGGGCCAGGAGCCCACCGAGGAGCAGCTGATCGCGGCCATCCGCCGCATCACCCTCGCCTCCAAGGGCGGCGCGGGCTCCGTCACCGTCACCCCCGTCTTCTGCGGTACCGCGTTCAAGAACAAGGGCGTCCAGCCCCTGCTCGACGCGGTCGTGCGCTACCTCCCCTCCCCCCTGGACGTCGAGGCCATCGAGGGCCACGACGTCAAGGACGCGGAGGAGGTCGTCAAGCGCAGGCCGTCGGACGACGAGCCGTTCTCGGGCCTCGCGTTCAAGATCATGAGCGACCCGCACCTCGGCAAGCTCACCTTCGTCCGGGTGTACTCGGGCCGCCTTGAGGCCGGCAGTTCCGTGCTGAACTCGGTCAAGGGCAAGAAGGAGCGCATCGGCAAGATCTACCGCATGCACGCGAACAAGCGTGAGGAGATCGCCTCGGTGGGCGCCGGCGACATCATCGCCGTCATGGGTCTCAAGCAGACCACCACCGGTGAGACGCTGTGCGACGAGAAGCAGCCGGTCATCCTGGAGTCCATGGACTTCCCGGCGCCGGTCATCCAGGTCGCCATCGAGCCCAAGTCCAAGGGCGACCAGGAGAAGCTGGGTGTCGCCATCCAGCGTCTCTCGGAGGAGGACCCCTCCTTCCAGGTTCACTCGGACGAGGAGACCGGCCAGACCATCATCGGTGGTATGGGCGAGCTTCACCTCGAGGTTCTTGTCGACCGCATGAAGCGCGAGTTCCGCGTCGAGGCGAACGTCGGCAAGCCGCAGGTCGCGTACCGCGAGACGATCCGCAAGGCCGTCGAGCGTATCGACTACACGCACAAGAAGCAGACCGGTGGTACCGGTCAGTTCGCGAAGGTGCAGATCGCGCTGGAGCCGCTCGAGGGTGGCGACGCGTCCTACGAGTTCGTGAACAAGGTCACCGGTGGCCGTATCCCGCGGGAGTACATCCCCTCGGTGGACGCCGGTGCGCAGGAGGCCATGCAGTTCGGCATCCTGGCCGGCTACGAGATGGTGGGCGTCCGCGTCACCCTTCTCGACGGTGGCTACCACGAGGTCGACTCCTCCGAGCTCGCCTTCAAGATCGCCGGTTCGCAGGCGTTCAAGGAGGGTGCCCGCAAGGCGTCCCCCGTGCTCCTCGAGCCGATGATGGCCGTCGAGGTCACCACGCCCGAGGACTACATGGGCGATGTCATCGGCGACCTCAACTCCCGCCGTGGCCAGATCCAGGCCATGGAGGAGCGCAGCGGTGCCCGGGTCGTCAAGGGCCTGGTTCCGCTGTCGGAGATGTTCGGCTACGTCGGCGACCTCCGCAGCAAGACCTCGGGTCGCGCAAGCTACTCGATGCAGTTCGACTCCTACGCCGAGGTTCCCCGGAACGTCGCCGAGGAGATCATCGCGAAGGCCAAGGGCGAGTAACTCTCCCGAGTACACGCTTTAGGCTTGTTACCGGATCCCGGGGGCACCTCACGCAGACCGCGGAGGGTGCCCCGGGGGGCCGGCCATCCAGCAAAGATCACCTGGCGCCGATGAGTAAGGCGTACAGAACCACTCCACAGGAGGACCCCAGTGGCGAAGGCGAAGTTCGAGCGGACTAAGCCGCACGTCAACATCGGCACCATCGGTCACATCGACCACGGTAAGACGACCCTCACGGCCGCCATTACCAAGGTGCTGCATGACGCGTACCCGGACCTGAACGAGGCCTCGGCCTTCGACCAGATCGACAAGGCTCCTGAGGAGCGCCAGCGCGGTATCACCATCTCCATCGCGCACGTCGAGTACCAGACCGAGTCGCGTCACTACGCGCACGTCGACTGCCCCGGTCACGCGGACTACATCAAGAACATGATCACGGGTGCGGCGCAGATGGACGGCGCCATCCTCGTGGTCGCCGCCACCGACGGCCCGATGCCGCAGACCAAGGAGCACGTGCTCCTGGCCCGCCAGGTCGGCGTGCCGTCCATCGTTGTCGCCCTGAACAAGGCCGACATGGTGGACGACGAGGAGATCCTGGAGCTCGTCGAGCTCGAGGTCCGTGAGCTCCTCTCCGAGTACGACTTCCCGGGCGACGACGTTCCGGTCGTCAAGGTCTCGGCGCTCAAGGCGCTCGAGGGCGACAAGGAGTGGGGCCAGACGGTCCTGAACCTGATGGCCGCCGTCGACGAGTCGATCCCGACTCCCGAGCGTGACGTCGACAAGCCGTTCCTCATGCCCGTCGAGGACGTCTTCACGATCACCGGTCGCGGTACGGTCGTCACCGGCCGTATCGAGCGTGGTGTCCTGAAGGTCAACGAGACCGTCGACATCATCGGCATCAAGACCGAGAAGACCACCACCACGGTCACCGGCATCGAGATGTTCCGCAAGCTGCTCGACGAGGGCCAGGCCGGTGAGAACGTCGGTCTGCTCCTCCGTGGCATCAAGCGCGAGGACGTCGAGCGCGGCCAGGTCATCATCAAGCCCGGTTCGGTCACGCCGCACACCGAGTTCGAGGCCCAGGCCTACATCCTGTCGAAGGACGAGGGTGGCCGTCACACCCCCTTCTTCAACAACTACCGCCCGCAGTTCTACTTCCGTACCACGGACGTGACCGGCGTCGTGACCCTCCCCGAGGGCACCGAGATGGTCATGCCGGGCGACAACACCGAGATGACGGTCGCGCTGATCCAGCCGGTCGCCATGGAGGAAGGCCTCAAGTTCGCCATCCGTGAGGGTGGCCGTACTGTGGGCGCCGGCCAGGTCACCAAGATCACCAAGTGACCTGACGCTCTCCGGAGCACCTGCACCACCTGTTCGACCTGAAAGGCCCCGGCCCGCCGCTCGCGGCGGACCGGGGCCTTTCGGCTTGCCGCCGTCTCCTGGTGCTCAGGGCGTCCAGAGCCAGGGACGGGCGTCCGGGCCCAGGCCCACCACTACCGGGCCGCGCGGGCCGTCGTGCAGGACCGGGCCCTCCAGGGCGACCGGGTCGGCGGTCCGCCGCAGCACGGTGCCGGACAGCCGCAGCTGTACGCGGCCCCGGTCGTCCTTGCCGAGCAGTACGGGCCCACCGGCCGGGCCCGCCGCGCCACCGACCCGTACCGTCGTCACCCGGCCGGTCGCCGGACCGCGGTACGAGACGTCCACGCCGGCGGCGCCCGGCACCGGCACCGCGGTGGGGGAGTCGCCCGGGGACTTCAGCGCCGGCTCCTCGCGCGGGGTGCCGTCCACCCAGTGGTGCACGGTGTCTCTTCCTGAGGCGAGGACGTGGACGGCGCCGTCCCGGTCCACGACCGCCGCGAGCCCGTCCTGGACCTCCTCGCCGCCGAGGTCACGCCAGGGGCCCCAGCCGCCGTCCGTGGCGCGCACGCGGGTGCTCAGGCCCTTGTCCGCGTTGCGTACGAACAGATGGACCCGCCCGTCGGGCGCGGCGACCGCGACCGGGGAGCCGATGCGGCGCCCGCGGTCCTTGCTCCGCTCCGGGTTGCCGAGGCCGGTCCATGCTCTGAACTCCCCGTTCGGGGACCGCTGTTCGAGCAGGACGATCTCGCGCCGTCCGGGCCCGCCGCGGCCCCCGAACGACGCGAAGCGCAGCCCGAAGAGCAGCTGCCTGCCGTCCTTCAGGGTGGCCGCACCGAGCACCGGCCCCAGCGGCCCGCCGCCGAGGTCGTCGGGCGCGCCCCACTGCCCGCTGCCGGGCGCGGTCTCGCGCCAGCGCACGGCGCGCAGCCCGAGGACGCCGTACGCGGTGAGCCGTCCGTCCGGGCCGTTGGCCACGGCCGTACGGGGGCCGGGGTGACGGTAGTGGGTGGAGCGGACCCAGCCCTTGCGGTTGGTCAGCGGGCGCCCCTGGCCGACGTTGTAGTCGCCGCAGCCGGCCGCGTTGCCGCAGTCCCAGTCGGGGTGGCCGCCGTACGGGACGAGGTGGCCGGCCTTCTCCAGCAGTACCCGCTCCGGCAGGTTCTTGGGCCAGTGGCGGTTGTAGTAGCCGCGGTAGGCGGTGGCGACGAACGGCGGCACGTCGGCGCCGCGTCCGGTGCTCTCGGCGACCCAGCGGGCCATCGACTTCCAGGCGAACAGCGCGACCCCGGTGTGGTCGGCGTGGTCGGAGTAGCCGGGCTGCTCGCTGTCCTTGCGGCGGGTCGCCTCGTCGCTGTGCTGGATGTCGGGGTCGGGGTCGAGGGTGTGGACGACGGTGGGCCGGTGCTGGTCCATGAGCCCGGCGAGTACGCCGGTGAGGTCGTCGTGGTCGTACGCGGCGGCCTCGCGCAGCGGCGAGTCGTCGGCCACCACGGTCCGCAGCGACAGACCCCGGGCGTTCCACAGGGCGGGCAGACCCATGCGCCCCTGCGGGGTGTGCATGGCAAGGTTGAGGAACACCAGCTCGACCTTGCGGGAGCCGTTGGTGAGCGTGTTGGTCTCGGCCCGGTGGCCGCCGCGCAGGGTGGCGACGGACTTGTGCCATGCGGTGAACGGCGGCAGCCCGAGCATGGTGGCGTAGGCCTGCCGCAGGCCCTGGTGCCGGGCGGAGGAGTACGCGGTCCTGTCGGCCGGAGGACGGGGCTCGCCGGGGATCTTGTTGACCCCGTCGGCCTCGCCGGCGGTGACGTACACGCAGACCAGCGGCACCCCGGAGTCGAGGCAGCGCTGCGTGTCCGGGTTCATGAAGTACAGGTCGTCGTCCGGGTGGGCGAGGATCTGCATCACCAGCGCGCCGCGAGTCAGCGCGATCGGCTTGCCGGGGGCGGGATCGGCGGTGGGCCCGGCGCGGCGGGGCGCGGGGGCCGTGCATCCGGTGGCGGCGAGGGCGGCGGCGGTGGCCGCGCCCAGCAGAACCCGCCGGGACAGCCCGGCCCCCGAAGAAACGCGCACCGCTGATCTCCCCGCCCACGCCCCCGCAGCGGACGGTCCCCCCGTGCCGCGCTCTTCCTACGATCCGTGCTGCTTGACGGAGAAACGGGCCGGAAGGTTGCCCGGGATGCCGGCAGTGTGAGCAGCGGCACGCGGTGCGCCGGGTCGGGGAGTACGCCCGGACACCTGTGCTCCAGTCCGCGTGCGGTCGATCTTCGCAGCCGTCACGCTCGGTGGATTCAACGGCATTGCCACACAGGGGACTTCACGCGTGACAGAGGAGGTGGAGCGTGTCGGCGCAATGCCATTGTGGCAAGCTGGGCGTGGCCGGGGAACATGTGCTCGGGCAACGCCATGGTCTTGACGGGGAGGCGGACAGCAGTGTCATTCGACGAGGAGTGGGCCCAGCTCAGGGCTGACGCTACTGCTGGGCAGGAGTCGTCCCGAATGCGACTCAACCAGGCTCCGGCCGGCGGCGACCACCCCGGCCCTCCGAGTGTCGGCGGAGACGGGTTTCTGGCGAACAGCGCTTCCATCGACGGGAGTTCGCATCTTCTGATGGAGATCGCGGGACTTCTCTACGAGGGACGGATGGACGGCGAGAACGCGACGATGTGCCGGGCACCACGGGCTCACGTGGACGTGGCTGCGAACGTCGGCATCCTCGCACGGTTCGCCAAGAACCAGTACGACGACATGGTCGTGCTCCTGGCGGCCCTGTCCAGCAAGCTGAAGTCGTCGAGCGACTCCTACACAGAGTTCGATGCCGGCGTTCAGCGGCAGCTGAACTCCATGCTGGAGTCCGGACGTTACGTCGCCCCCGAAGACCGGTGATCATTCGTGACCTACCGTGAATCAGTCGAGTTCCTGGAGGACTCGAACCCGGCCCTCATCGACCGCAACGCGGCGGAGTTCAGGCGCCTGCACAACCTGATCGACTGCACCGACGACGCCTTCCGCAAGGCAGCCAAGGTCGAGTGGGAGAGCGAAGCGCGCGACCTGTACGTGAAGCGGCTGCGGGAGGGCAAGGACCTCGCCGATGCACTCTCGGACGCCTTCCGCTTGGCTGGGAAGGCCCTGGCTCTGTACGCCGACGCCGTCACGACGGCCAAGAGCCACTACGCCAGCGGGAAAAGCGCCGAGTCGAAGCTCGTCGAGGTCATGTCGCGTGAGGCCACCGCGATTACCCCGACCGCGCGGGCGGCGGAGCCACTGCGGCAATGGGAGGACCTGCGCGGGACGACAGGCGTCCTCGACTTCTTCGCTGAGGTGACCGTCGACCTGGACGAGATCCGGGAAGAGGCCGAGGGCTACTACAGCCAGACCAGGGGACACTACGGTGACGCCCTCCGTGTGGAGTCCGAAGCGCGCGAGAAGTGCGTCGCCGACCTGAAGGCGGCGTACCGGTCCATCCCAGACTTCCGCAGCGGCGTCCCCGATCCGGAGCAGTTTCTCAAGAACCTGGGTCCCCTCCGCGCCGAGGCGCAGCAGGCACGCGACAATCCGTACGTCCAGCTGCCCGGGGCGGGGCCGAAGGTGGACTCGATTCCAGCCGTTGACGACTACGCGACCTCCGACGCCCTCTACCGGATGCAGACCCGGGTTGCCGGACTGACCGAGGGGCAGGGGAACAACTACTGGCTGCCGTCGAACTCGGACGAGAGTCGCCGTGAGTACATTTCCGCCAACAAGGGACTCATCGTGGCCGCCGCACATGACTCGGGACTGCCACCAGAGATGGTCGCCGGCATTGCCTGGCAGGAGGTCGAGGGAGATCCCGGTTTCGTGGATGACGTGGCCTTTGAGGTCCGTAAGGTCAACCCCTGGGGTGAAGAACCCGACCGGACCTCGATGGGCCCCCTGTCGATCCAGGTCCGCCGGGCCGCGGAGGTCTTGGGTTACGACCCGTACAACCTCACCGAGGACCAGCGGAGCGCTGTCGTGGATGCGGTCAGGGACCCGGGGACCAACATCTTCATCGCCTCGGAGTACCTGGCCCAACTCAAGGCGGAGAGCGGGTTCGCCGATGTACCGCCGGAGCAGATGACCCGGGCTCAGATGCAGGAACTCGCCGCGCGCTACAACGGCGGCCCCTACCACGAGAGCGACGCCGCTCAAGCCTACGGTCGTGGATTCGACCAACGCGTCGACAAGGCGAAGGAGGCTTTGTGGTGAGCAACGCAGTCGGCCTGTCGAACCGTGATCACGCGGGCCGGAAACGGGGCGCCCTCAGCCGTGTGGGCACGCTGTCGTGTGCCGTGGTCCTTGTCTTGATGCACCTGGTAACGAGTTACTTCGTCTTCCTCGCGTACATGGCCGAGCCTGTCGGCCCATGGGACACCGAGACAGTCGCGCATTCCAACATCACCGCAAGCCTCGCTCTGGTGGCGTCCGTCCTGGGCGCGTTGCTGACACTGGTCAGCGTGCTGGCCCAGTGGTTGCGCAGGTGGTGGTATGCGCTACCGGCACTGCTGGCCATCGCTGCCCTCTTGCGGCTCACTGTCCTTGCCCCTCAGCTCTGAATCCAAGGTCGCAGAGCCGCGGCGACCGGACCGTCGCACCAGGGCTGGCCTACGAGTAGCGGGGCAGCTTCTCCGTCGAGATGGTCCACTCGCCGATCGTGACGTCCTCGCCGTACAGGAAGTCCTTGCGGGTCGCGTAGCGGGGACCGCTCGGGGTCGAGTGAATGTCGGAGAACACGGCGCCGGACCCGGTGCGCGGATCGAAGATCGCGTAAAGGGGAACGCCCAGGAGGGGGTAGTCCCGCATCTTGCTCACCCAGTCGTTGTCCGGGTTGGACCGGGAGACGACCTCGATGGCGGCGGTGATCGTACGGGGATCAAAGGAACCGTTCCTAACCAGTGTGCATAGGTGAGTCTTGGACCCACTGCTGCGTACTGGGCGCATCCCGAACGGTTTTGGATGCACTCGGTCTCCGCTTTCGCTTCCCGTTCGGTGGCACGTCTTCAGGGGCGTGGTCCGTTGCGGGCGGGCGGTTTCCGTCACGCTCCCGGTCACTTGATCCGGCCTGGACGGTCCGATGCCCCACACGATCGCTCTGGTCGTGTGGGGGCGGTGTCGTCCGTCGTCGGATCGGGTGCCCGAGGGCGCGTCGTCCGATCGCGATGCCGGCGGCATCGTGATGGGACATCGTACGGCGCGGCGTGGTCAGAGGCCTGCGCCAGTGTTGACCGCCCCACTGGGAGGTGTAGGCGGGATCGACCGCCACGATGGCGAGGCCTTGTTCGGCGGCCATGGAGACGAGGCGGGCCTTGAGCTTGCCGGTCGGCATGCCGGAGATGAGCTGCCGGAACCTCTTGCGGCGGCCGTGCTTCTCGCGGGTCTTCTCGGCGGTGAAGTCCAGGTCTTCGATGCCGATGGCCTTGACACCGCACCGCTTGGCCCAGTGCAGCAACTGGGTGAGTGCGTGGCGGATCTGGGCGTCGCGGTGGTCGGCGGTGCCGGACAGGTCGTAGAAGAACCGCTCGGGATCACCGATGGGGTTGCCGTGGCTGTCGAGGTGGTAGGCGGCGAAGTGGTCGGCGTTCGTATCGACGCCGATCATGCCCTGGACGCGGGCGGTAGCCAGCGGGATCGTCTGCACCACGGGGCGTTGCCAGGATGCGGTGAGGTACCAGCGCCCCCGGGGCACGTCGAGGTGGATGCGGTAGGCCACCGCCCGGTTGGTGTCGATGCGGTCCCGCCACTCCTCGCCCCGGTGGGCGAACGCCACCTTCGAGGCCAGTACGTACCGGCCATGCCTGGCGTTGGCCAGGTGCGCGAGCGGGGCGGGCAGCTTGACACTGACCTCGCCGTCGGGGGTGACGCGGATTGTCTCGTTCCCGAACCGCTTCCCCGACTCCCCATCAGCAGCGAGGAACCGGCGTTCGGCTTCCCACCGGGCGCGCCATTCGGCTTCGGTGAGCCGGGCTTCGGCGAGGTTGTGCCGGGTATTGAGGAGTCGTTTACCGCCCCGTACCACGCGCACGCGCCCGGTCTGCCAGTCTGTACGCGCCTGCTCCAGCCGGGTCTGAAGCGCGGCCAGGCGCCGGGACTTGGCGAACCACTCCTGCTTGCTGCGGTAGCCGCCGGGGGACCGCTTGCCGCCCTTCTCCCCGATCGGGAGGGACAGGCGATGCCGCAGCGTGCGGATACCGGCTTCGAGGTTGTGGATGTATACGGTCAGACACCTGCGCGCCAGTGCCCACTGGTCGTGGGTGGCCTTCGTGATCGCCCCCGCGATCCGCGACGACGACACCCCGGTCAGTTCCCGCTTGCGTGCCGCCCAGGTGTCCGTGCTGTGGTCCAAGCCATTCGCACACCGGGCCCTGAGGTCACGGGAAGCGAGCATGCCCTGATGCTCACCCACCGTACGCAGGACCTTCTCGTCCTCCGCCGTGAGGTGCTTGAGCCGGTCGCGTATCGCCACACCAGCGGGGCCGAGCGCGACGAACGGCGTGGCGATCGTACGCAGCTTCTTCGGCTCAGCCATGCTCAGCCGCCTCAAGTGCCTTCTGGGCGCGGTTCTTCGCGGAGCGCCGTCCGTACAGGCGGGCACGGAACGAGGTCAGCACCTCCACCATGTCCCGCACCAGGTCGTCTTCGACCGCACCGTCATCGAGGACGACCAGGCGGCGGCCGAGCGCGGACAGCGCGGCCTCAACCAGCTCCACGTGGTTGCCCACGACCGTGTAGCGGCTGGTGTGCCGGGTGTTGGCGTGGACGACGCCGGAATGGGCGTCCGCCCGGGGAACGCGGGACGAGGCGCGCGAGGGCGCGCTAAGGTGCTGAAGAGCCATCGGGAAGCTCCGAACTTCCTCGTTGGTCAGGCCCTCGCTCGGGATTGCCGTCCCGGCCGGGGGCCGTCGCATGTCTGCGGTTGTCGTGGCGAGCATATGCCCGCGAACCCTGCGCAAATCCAGCCCAGTTGGCGGATGTCACCCATGCGAGTGACGGGGAGGCTGGAGGGGTTGGGAGGGGTCTTTTGCTTCGCAGGAATTGATTTCTTTAGACGTCGCGCCGCACCGAGTCGCGGCCCCCCACAACCCGGTGCGGCGGCCCTGGTACGAACGTCAGCTCGGCCCAGATCATCTTGCAGGGCGGCGGGCCCGGCGTTACTCCCCAGCGGTCGGCCAGTGCCTCGACCAGCAGCAGGCCGCGTCCCGATTCGGCGTTGCCCGGCGTCCGGACGGCGGGGAGCCGGTCGCCGCGTGCGTCCGTCACCTCGATACGGAGGGTGTCCGCGACCATCACGGCGAGCGTGAGGCGGAAGTCACGCCCGGGCACGAGGCCGTGCGTTGCGGCGTTCGCCGCCAGCTCGGCGACGATGTGCGCGGCGTCGTCCAAGGGCCGGCCCCACGCGCGGAGTTGCTCGGTGGCGAGCAGCCGGGCCAGCCGGGCGCCCCGGCGGGTGGCGGAGAGCTGGACGGAGAACTGGCGGGCGGCGGCCCGAGGCTGGGTGATTTCTCGATTCACATCACTCAGCGTGGCCATGTGCACTTACGCTGAAAGCAACGGAGCGTGTACGGACAGTGACTGTCCGGCGGTGGTCCGGACGTGTCCGGACCAGTACGGGGCGAAGGTGGGGTGGGGTCGCATGGACAGCGACGGTCTGGATGACGAAGACGACAGCGGGGCCGTGATCAAGGCGGTCGGCCGGCAGCTCAAGCTGTGGCGCGAGGCGGCCGGCCTGCGGCAGGTGGAGTTCGGGGCGTCGATCGGGTACGGCGAGGAGATGGTCTCGGCGGTCGAGCGCGGCCGCCGCATCCCGAAGCCGGAATACCTGGACCAGGCGGACCAGGTGCTGTCGGCCGGCGGCCGGATCGCGGCGATGAAGAAGGACGTGGAGGAGGCCAGGTACCCGAAGAAGGTGCGAGACCTGGCGAAGCTGGAGGCGGAGGCGGTCGAGCTCGGCGCGTACGGCAACCACAACCTGCACGGTCTGCTGCAGACGGAGGAGTACGCACGAGCGCTGTTCGGCGTCCGGCGGCCCGCGCTCTCCCCGGACGACCTCGACCGGTTCGTCTCCGCCCGCCTGGCCCGGCAGGAGATCTTCGCCCGGACGCCGCTGACCACGCTCACATTTGTCCAGGAGGAGGTCACGCTGCGGCGCCCGATCGGGGGCAGAATGGTGCTGCGCCGACAGCTTGAACACATCCTGGAGATCGGGCAGTTGAGGCATGTCGAGCTCCAGGTCATGCCGACGGACCGGGAAGATCATGCCGGGATGGGCGGCGAGCTCCAACTGCTGAAGCTCCGGGACGGCTCGACGGTAGGGCACTCCGAGGCCCAGCTCACCAGCCGTCTCGTCTCGAATCCGAGAGAGGTACAGGTCCTGGAGCTGCGCTATGGGATCATCCGGTCCCAGGCTCTCAGCCCACGAGAGTCGTCGGCTTTCATCGAAAAAGTACTGGGGGAGACATGAACGCTTCGGAGCTGGAGTGGTTCAAGAGCAGCTACAGCGGCAGCAACAACAACGACTGCGTCGAGGTCGCCGCCACCCCCGGCACCGTCCATGTCCGCGACTCCAAGAACACCCAGGGCCCGCAGCTCGCCGTCACCCCGGCCGCGTGGTCCGACTTCGTGGCGTACGCGACGGGCCCCTGAGCCCGACCCCTTGTCGGCACAGGACCCGGCCACGTACAATTTTCTGTACGTGGAGAGGGAGGCTTGCATGAAAACGATGTCTTACAGCGAATCGCGGGCGAAGTACGCCGAGACGCTGGATTCGGTCGTCGAGGACCGGGAGGAGGTCGTCATCACCCGTGCAGGCCATGATCCGGTCGTCATCGTTGCGCTCGACGACTATCAGGCGCTGAAGGAGTCGGCGTATCTGCTCAGGAGTCCGGAGAACGCGCGTCGGCTGCTGATGTCCATCGACCGCCTCGAAAGCGGCGGCGGAACCGTCCGGGAGCTTGCGGAGTGAAGTTCGTCTGGGACGAGTCCGCCTGGGAGGACTACGTCTGGTGGCAGGTGCAGGACCGAAAGGTCCTCAAGAGGATTAATTCCTTGCTTCAGGATGTGGCGCGCAACGGCAACGAGGGCATCGGCAAGCCCGAGCCCCTCAAGCACGGCTTTCAGGGCTACTGGTCCCGGCGGATCACTGACGAGCACCGCCTTGTCTACAAGGTGGTCGAGGACGAAGTGCGGATCGCGGCCTGCCGCTATCACTACGGTCGGTGACCGCGAGGCTAGGGCGGCGGCGGGCCGGAGGGGCCGGCCGTCCTGCGCTTGAGGGTGCCGTCGCGGTTCTTCGGGCCCGTGGATTCCACGATCTCGGTGGTGTCGATCTCGCCCGAGGCGATGGCTGCGAAGAGCTCGCGGCGCAGTTGGCGCTTCACGGCGTCCTCCGCGGCCGCGCGTACAGCTTCGGCCCCGGTGGTGACGCCGTACAGGCGGATGGCCTGCTCGACGATCACGTCGTCGACTTCGGTGACGATACGGGCCACGGTTGCTCCTCTCCGTAGTGCTGGCAGCGGCAGAGGGGTAAACGGTGACTTCCCGGCCCCGGACACGGGCCACCGCGAGCCGCCGCTTGACACGCAACCCCCGCGGGGTAATCTCTCCGGCTGCGATTGGCGCCCGTCGCGCCTCGTGTGGCAGACTGTCCGGGTTGCTCGGTTGAGTATCGATGCTGCACGCCTCCCGCCGGGAGGACCGGAAGCGAGTCCCACAGTACTCGTCGCCTTATCTGCCTCCTGGGCAGCGCTGGGGCGGACGTACGGGAATCTTCCGGGAAGTGTCAGTGAGGTACCGGCCAGGCACCCGGTGGGCCAAAGCGTTCGGCGCTGCTTCCCCCGATGCGTGGTCACTGGCCCGCACCCCTTGGCAGGGAATTTCCCCGGAAATTTCTTTGGTGGGAGTGCGACACGCCCGACCGCGTGGGTCGGAGGATGAACGCAAGCCTTCCGGGTTCCAGAGCGTTTCGAGAGACAGGACTACTAGTAGCCATGGCGGGACAGAAGATCCGCATCCGGCTCAAGGCCTACGACCACGAGGTCATCGACTCCTCGGCGAAGAAGATCGTCGAGACGGTGACGCGTACTGGTGCGTCGGTCGCGGGCCCGGTGCCGCTGCCCACTGAGAAGAACGTGTACTGCGTCATCAAGTCGCCGCACAAGTACAAGGACTCGCGCGAGCACTTTGAGATGCGCACGCACAAGCGCCTGATCGACATCCTCGACCCGACGCCCAAGACCGTTGACTCGCTGATGCGCCTGGACCTTCCGGCCGGCGTTGACATCGAGATCAAGCTCTGAGAGGCGCGGAGAAGATGGCTAAGCAGATCAAGGGCGTCCTGGGCGAGAAGCTCGGCATGACCCAGGTCTGGGACGAGAACAACCGCGTCGTCCCGGTGACCGTTGTCAAGGCCGGGCCCTGCGTCGTTACCCAGGTCCGCAAGAACGACATCGACGGCTACGAGTCGGTCCAGATCGCCTTCGGCGAGATCGACCCGCGCAAGGTGAACAAGCCCCTCAAGGGCCACTTCGCCAAGGCCGACGTGACCCCGCGCCGCCACCTGGTGGAGCTCCGTACCTCCGACGCCAGCGAGTACACGCTCGGCCAGGAGATCACTGCCGAGGTGTTCGAGTCCGGCGTCAAGGTCGACGTCACGGGCAAGAGCAAGGGCAAGGGCTTCGCCGGTGTCATGAAGCGTCACAACTTCAAGGGCCTCGGCGCCGGTCACGGCACCCAGCGCAAGCACCGCTCTCCCGGCTCCATCGGTGGCTGTGCCACCCCGGGCCGTGTGTTCAAGGGCCTCCGCATGGCGGGTCGTATGGGCAACGAGCGGGTCACCACCCAGAACCTGACCGTTCACGCCGTTGACGCGGAGAAGGGTCTGCTCCTCATCAAGGGCGCAGTTCCCGGTCCGAACGGCGGCCTGGTCCTGGTCCGCACCGCGGCCAAGGGGGCCTGAGGACTATGAGCACCATTGACATTCTGTCGCCCTCCGGCGACAAGTCCGGGACTGTAGAGCTCCCGGCCGAGATCTTCGACGCCAAGGTCAGCATCCCGCTGATCCACCAGGTCGTCGTCGCGCAGCTGGCCGCCGCCCGTCAGGGCACGCACAAGGTCAAGACGCGTGGCGAGGTCCGTGGTGGTGGCCGCAAGCCTTACCGCCAGAAGGGCACCGGCCGCGCCCGCCAGGGTTCGACCCGTGCGCCGCAGTTCGCCGGCGGTGGCGTCGTCCACGGTCCCGTGCCGCGTGACTACTCGCAGCGGACCCCGAAGAAGATGAAGGCCGCCGCCCTGCGCGGTGCCCTCACCGACCGGGCCCGCCACAGCCGTATCCACGTCGTCTCCGGCGTGGTCGACGGTGCGGTTTCCACCAAGGCCGTCAGGACCCTGCTGGGCAAGATCAGCGAGCGCAAGAACCTGCTCCTGGTCGTCGAGCGGGCCGACGAGGCCGCGTGGCTTTCCGCCCGCAACCTGCCCCAGGTGCACCTCCTGGAGCCGGGCCAGCTGAACACGTACGACGTGCTCGTCTCCGACGACGTGGTCTTCACGCAGGCTGCCTTCGAGTCCTTCGTGGCCGGTCCGGCCGCGTCTGCCAAGGCCGTCGCTTCCGAGGGTGAGCTCGAAGGGAGCGACGCCTGATGAGCGAGGCAACTGCAGCGGTCGTCACCAGCAAGACCTACACGGACCCCCGTGACATCCTGGTCAAGCCGGTGGTTTCCGAGAAGAGCTACGCGCTGCTGGACGAGAACAAGTACACGTTCGTCGTCGACCCGCGTGCGAACAAGACCCAGATCAAGCAGGCCGTCGAGGCGGTCTTCTCGGTCAAGGTCACCGGGGTCAACACGATCAACCGTCAGGGCAAGCGCAAGCGCACCCGCACCGGTTTCGGCAAGCGCGCCAACACCAAGCGCGCCATCGTGACCCTTGCCGAGGGCGACCGTATCGACATCTTCGGCGGCCCGGTCTCCTAACGGAGTCCGAGTCGTCCGGAATCGGACGAGGACTGAGAAATGGGTATCCGCAAGTACAAGCCGACGACCCCGGGCCGTCGTGGCTCCAGCGTCGCCGACTTTGTCGAGATCACGCGGTCCACGCCGGAGAAGTCGCTGGTCCGCCCCCTGCACAGCAAGGGCGGCCGTAACAACGCCGGTCGTGTGACCGTTCGCCACCAGGGCGGTGGCCACAAGCGCGCCTACCGAGTGATCGACTTCCGTCGTCACGACAAGGACGGCGTGCCGGCCAAGGTCGCGCACATCGAGTACGACCCGAACCGCACCGCGCGCATCGCGCTCCTGCACTACGCAGACGGCGAGAAGCGCTACATCATCGCCCCGGCCCGACTGAGCCAGGGTGACCGGATTGAGAACGGCCCTGGCGCCGACATCAAGCCGGGCAACAACCTCCCGCTCCGCAACATCCCGGTCGGTACCACGATCCACGCGATCGAGCTCCGTCCCGGTGGTGGCGCCAAGTTCGCCCGCTCTGCCGGTTCTTCCGTGCAGCTGCTGGCGAAGGAGGGTCAGTACGCCCACCTGCGCATGCCGTCCGGTGAGGTCCGCCTCGTCGACGTCCGCTGCCGCGCCACTGTCGGCGAGGTCGGCAACGCCGAGCAGTCGAACATCAACTGGGGCAAGGCCGGCCGTATGCGCTGGAAGGGCGTCCGCCCGACCGTCCGCGGTGTCGCGATGAACCCGGTTGACCACCCGCACGGTGGTGGTGAGGGCAAGACCTCCGGTGGTCGCCACCCGGTCAGCCCGTGGGGTCAGAAGGAAGGTCGTACTCGGTCGCCGAAGAAGGCGTCCAACAAGTACATCGTCCGCCGCCGCAAGACGAACAAGAAGCGCTAGGAGCGGGTTTAGATGCCGCGCAGTCTCAAGAAGGGGCCCTTCGTCGACGACCACCTCATCAAGAAGGTGGACGTACAGAACGAGGCCGGTTCCAAGAACGTCATCAAGACCTGGTCCCGTCGCTCGATGATCATCCCGGCGATGCTGGGTCACACCATCGCGGTGCACAACGGCAAGACGCATGTCCCGGTGTTCGTCACCGAGTCCATGGTCGGCCACAAGCTCGGCGAGTTTGCGCCGACCCGCACCTTCCGCGGCCACGTCAAGGACGACCGCAAGTCGAAGCGCCGCTAAGGCGGGGTGTGCGAAGACTATGAACGACACCGAAGGGACAACCATGGAAGCCAGGGCCCAGGCGCGGTACATCCGCGTCACGCCCATGAAGGCCCGCCGCGTGGTGGACCTCATCCGTGGCATGGACGCCACGGAGGCCCAGGCGGTCCTGCGTTTCGCCCCGCAGGCCGCCAGCGTGCCGGTCGGCAAGGTGCTTGACAGCGCCATTGCCAACGCCGCGCACAACTACGACCACACGGACGCCTCCTCGCTGGTCATCAGCGAGGCTTACGTCGACGAGGGTCCGACCCTGAAGCGGTTCCGTCCGCGTGCTCAGGGCCGTGCCTACCGGATCCGCAAGCGGACCAGCCACATCACCGTGGTCGTCAGCAGCAAGGAAGGAACCCGGTAATGGGCCAGAAGGTAAACCCGCACGGGTTCCGGCTCGGTATCACCACGGACTTCAAGTCCCGTTGGTACGCCGACAAGCTGTACAAGGACTACGTCAAGGAAGACGTCGCCATCCGTCGGATGATGACGTCCGGCATGGAGCGCGCCGGCATCTCGAAGGTTGAGATCGAGCGCACCCGTGACCGCGTGCGGGTGGACATCCACACCGCGCGTCCCGGCATCGTCATCGGCCGCCGTGGCGCCGAGGCCGACCGCATCCGCGGCGACCTCGAGAAGCTCACGGGCAAGCAGGTCCAGCTGAACATCCTCGAGGTCAAGAACCCCGAGATGGACGCTCAGCTGGTCGCCCAGGCCGTTGCCGAGCAGCTCTCCTCCCGCGTCTCCTTCCGTCGCGCCATGCGTAAGAGCATGCAGGGCACGATGAAGGCCGGCGCCAAGGGCATCAAGATCCAGTGCGGCGGCCGTCTCGGCGGCGCCGAGATGTCCCGCTCGGAGTTCTACCGCGAGGGCCGTGTGCCCCTGCACACGCTCCGCGCGAACGTCGACTACGGCTTCTTCGAGGCCAAGACGACCTTCGGCCGTATCGGCGTGAAGGTCTGGATCTACAAGGGCGACGTCAAGAACATCGCCGAGGTCCGCGCCGAGAACGCCGCGGCCCGTGCGGGTAACCGCCCGGCCCGTGGTGGCGGCGCGGGCGACCGTCCGGCCGGTGGCCGTGGCGGTCGTGGTGGCGAGCGTGGCGGCCGCGGCCGCAAGCCGCAGCAGTCCGCGCCGGCTGCCGAGGCCCCCAAGGCCGAGGCTCCCGCCGCCGCTGCTCCGGCTGAGAGCACTGGAACGGAGGCCTGACCGACATGCTGATCCCTCGTAGGGTCAAGCACCGCAAGCAGCACCACCCCAAGCGCAGCGGTATGGCGAAGGGTGGCACTGAGGTCGCATTCGGCGAGTACGGCATCCAGGCGCTGACCCCGGCGTACGTGACGAACCGCCAGATCGAGGCTGCTCGTATCGCGATGACCCGCCACATCAAGCGTGGCGGCAAGGTCTGGATCAACATCTACCCGGACCGTCCGCTCACCAAGAAGCCTGCCGAGACCCGCATGGGTTCCGGTAAGGGTTCCCCCGAGTGGTGGATCGCGAACGTCAAGCCCGGTCGGGTGATGTTCGAGCTGTCCTACCCGAACGAGAAGATTGCTCGTGAGGCGCTCACCCGCGCTGCTCACAAGCTTCCGATGAAGTGCCGGATTGTTCGGCGCGAGGCAGGTGAGTCGTGATGGCGGCCGGTATCAAGGCGTCTGAGCTGCGTGAGCTGAACGACGAGGACCTCGTCATCAAGCTTCGCGAGGCCAAGGAAGAGCTGTTCAAGCTCCGCTTCCAGGCGGCGACCGGGCAGCTCGAGAACAACGGCCGGCTCAAGTCCGTCCGTAAGGACATCGCCCGGATCTACACCCTGATGCGCGAGCGCGAGCTGGGCATCGAGACGGTGGAGAGCGCCTGATGAGCGAGAAGAATGTGACTGAGACGACTGAGCAGCGCGGATTCCGCAAGACCCGTGAGGGTCTGGTCGTCAGCGACAAGATGGACAAGACCGTCGTCGTCGCTGTCGAGGACCGCGTCAAGCACGCGCTGTACGGCAAGGTCATCCGCCGTACCAACAAGCTCAAGGCGCACGACGAGGCCAACGCCGCGGGCGTCGGCGACCGCGTTCTCCTGATGGAGACCCGGCCGCTGTCCGCGACGAAGCGCTGGCGCGTCGTCGAGATCCTCGAGAAGGCCAAGTAGGTAATTCCCGCAAGGGACTTCCAACAGAAACAGCACTTGGGGGGTTTCCCTCAGGTCAGTTCCGCCAGGCTCGGTGAGGGGCGCTCCGTGAGGAGCCCCCTCGCCGGGAACCGGCAGACAATCAGGAGATAGACGTGATCCAGCAGGAGTCGCGACTGCGTGTCGCCGACAACACTGGTGCCAAGGAAATCCTTTGCATCCGTGTTCTCGGTGGCTCGGGTCGCCGCTACGCGGGCATCGGTGACGTCATCGTCGCCACCGTCAAGGACGCGATCCCCGGTGGCAACGTGAAGAAGGGTGACGTCGTCAAGGCCGTCATCGTTCGCACCGTCAAGGAGCGTCGTCGTCAGGACGGCTCGTACATCCGCTTCGACGAGAACGCCGCCGTCATTCTGAAGAACGACGGCGACCCTCGCGGCACCCGTATCTTCGGCCCGGTGGGCCGTGAGCTGCGCGAGAAGAAGTTCATGAAGATCATCTCGCTCGCGCCGGAGGTGCTGTAAGCATGAAGATCAAGAAGGGCGACCTGGTTCAGGTCATCACCGGTAAGGACAAGGGCAAGCAGGGCAAGGTCATCGTGGCCATCCCTACTGAGAACCGCGTCCTCGTCGAGGGTGTCAACCGGGTCAAGAAGCACACCAAGGCCGGCCAGACCGCTCGTGGTTCGCAGACCGGTGGCATCGTGACGACCGAGGCCCCCATCCACGTCAGCAACGTTCAGCTGGTTGTGGAGAAGGACGGCAAGAAGGTCGTCACCCGCGTCGGCTACCGCTTTGACGACGAGGGCAACAAGATCCGCGTTGCCAAGCGGACCGGTGAGGACATCTGATGACTGCCACCACCAACGCGCCGCGTCTGAAGCTGCGCTACCGCGAGGAGATCGCCGGCAAGCTGCGTGAGGAGTTCTCGTACGAGAACGTCATGCAGGTCCCCGGCCTCGTCAAGATCGTGGTCAACATGGGTGTGGGCGACGCCGCCCGCGACTCCAAGCTGATCGAGGGTGCCATCCGCGACCTCACCACGATCACCGGCCAGAAGCCGGCCGTCACCAAGGCCCGCAAGTCCATCGCGCAGTTCAAGCTGCGTGAGGGCCAGCCGATCGGCTGCCACGTCACCCTTCGCGGTGACCGGATGTGGGAGTTCCTGGACCGTACGCTGTCGCTCGCGCTGCCGCGTATCCGTGACTTCCGTGGTCTGTCGCCCAAGCAGTTCGACGGCCGTGGCAACTACACCTTCGGTCTCACGGAGCAGGTCATGTTCCACGAGATCGACCAGGACAAGATCGACCGGGTCCGGGGCATGGACATCACCGTGGTCACCACGGCGACCAACGACGACGAGGGTCGTGCCCTCCTTCGTCACCTCGGCTTCCCGTTCAAGGAGAACTGACCGTGGCGAAGAAGTCTCTGATCGCTAAGGCCGCCCGCAAGCCCAAGTTCGGTGTGCGCGCGTACACCCGCTGCCAGCGCTGTGGCCGTCCGCACTCCGTGTACCGCAAGTTCGGCCTGTGCCGCGTGTGCCTTCGTGAGATGGCTCACCGTGGCGAGCTGCCGGGCGTGACCAAGAGCTCCTGGTAACTCCCGTACGCCCCTAGGGCCGTACTGGATTACCCGAAGCTCTCGGTAAGTATCTGGTCGGCGGGAGCCCTCCTTCGCATGCCGTAGGCTTGTGGGGTTGGGCGCCTGCCGCCCTGACCGACTTACTACGCCGTAGGTCCCCGCACCGCACCCGTCCCGACACTGATCGGGGAGAGGGATGGCGCATACAGGAAACCCCGGCGAGAGAGGCCGAAGGCCAATTCATGACCATGACTGATCCCATCGCAGACATGCTCACGCGTCTGCGTAACGCGAACTCGGCGTACCACGACACCGTCGTGATGCCGCACAGCAAGATCAAGTCGCACATCGCGGAGATCCTCCAGCAGGAGGGCTTCATCACCGGCTGGAAGGTCGAGGACGCCGAGGTCGGCAAGAACCTCGTCCTGGAGCTGAAGTTCGGCCCGAACCGCGAGCGTTCGATCGCCGGCATCAAGCGCATCTCCAAGCCGGGTCTGCGCGTGTACGCGAAGTCCACCAACCTGCCGAAGGTTCTCGGCGGCCTGGGCGTGGCCATCATCTCCACGTCCCACGGCCTCCTGACCGGCCAGCAGGCGCAGAAGAAGGGCGTAGGTGGGGAAGTCCTCGCCTACGTCTGGTAGTCGGGAACGGAGGAAAAGCTAATGTCGCGAATCGGCAAGCTCCCCATCCAGGTTCCCGCTGGTGTGGACGTCACCATCGACGGTCGCACGGTCGCGGTGAAGGGCCCCAAGGGTTCCCTCACGCACACCGTTGCCGCTCCGATCGAGGTCACCAAGGGTGAGGACGGCGTTCTGAACGTGGTCCGCCCGAACGACGAGCGTCAGAACAAGGCCCTGCACGGCCTGTCCCGCACGCTGGTGGCGAACATGATCACCGGCGTGACCCAGGGATACAGCAAGGCGCTCGAGATCAGCGGTGTCGGTTACCGCGTCCAGGCGAAGGGCTCCAACCTGGAGTTCGCCCTGGGCTACAGCCACCCGATCGTCGTTGAGGCCCCCGAGGGCATCACCTTCAAGGTCGAGTCCCCGACCAAGCTCAGCGTCGAGGGCATCGACAAGCAGAAGGTCGGCGAGGTCGCCGCGAACATCCGCAAGCTGCGTAAGCCCGACCCGTACAAGGCCAAGGGCGTCAAGTACGCGGGCGAGGTTATCCGCCGCAAGGTCGGAAAGGCGGGTAAGTAAGCCATGGCATACGGTGTGAAGATTGCTAAGGGTGACGCGTACAAGCGCGCCGCCATCAAGCGCCGCCACATCCGCGTCCGCAAGCACGTCTCCGGTACGCCGGAGCGTCCGCGCCTGGTCGTGACGCGCTCCAACCGCCACATCGTGGCCCAGGTCATCGACGACATCGCGGGCCACACGCTCGCGTCGGCGTCGACCCTGGACACCTCGATCCGTGGTGGCGAGGGCGACAAGAGCGCTCAGGCCAAGCAGGTCGGTTCCCTGGTCGCCGAGCGCGCCAAGGCCGCCGGCGTCGAGGCCGTCGTGTTCGACCGTGGTGGCAACAGGTACGCCGGGCGCATTGCCGCTCTGGCTGACGCCGCCCGCGAAGCCGGGCTGAAGTTCTGAGCCCCGGTTCCGGGACTAACGGACGTAACAGAGAGAGGTAAATCCAATGGCTGGACCCCAGCGCCGCGGAAGCGGTGCCGGTGGCGGCGAGCGGCGGGACCGGAAGGGTCGCGACGGTGGCGCTGCCGCCGAGAAGACCGCGTACGTTGAGCGCGTTGTCGCGATCAACCGCGTCGCCAAGGTTGTCAAGGGTGGTCGCCGCTTCAGCTTCACCGCGCTGGTCGTGGTGGGCGACGGTGACGGCACCGTAGGTGTCGGATACGGCAAGGCCAAGGAAGTTCCCGCGGCCATCGCCAAGGGCGTGGAAGAGGCCAAGAAGAACTTCTTCAAGGTCCCGCGCATCCAGGGCACCATCCCGCACCCGATCCAGGGCGAGAAGGCCGCGGGCGTCGTCCTGCTCAAGCCTGCTTCCCCCGGTACCGGTGTGATCGCGGGTGGCCCGGTGCGCGCGGTGCTCGAGTGCGCCGGCGTTCACGACATCCTGTCGAAGTCCCTGGGCTCCGACAACGCGATCAACATCGTGCACGCGACCGTGGCGGCCCTCAAGGGCCTGCAGCGTCCCGAGGAGATCGCGGCTCGCCGTGGTCTGCCCCTCGAGGACGTCGCCCCCGCGGCTCTGCTGCGTGCACGTGCGGGAGCGGGTGCGTAATGGCCCGTCTCAAGATCACGCAGACGAAGTCGTACATCGGCAGCAAGCAGAACCACCGCGACACCCTGCGTTCGCTCGGGCTCAAGCGCCTGAACGACGTGGTTGTCAAGGAGGACCGTCCCGAGTTCCGCGGCATGGTGCACACCGTCCGCCACCTCGTGACGGTTGAGGAGGTCGACTGACATGGCGGAGCAGAACCCGCTGAAGGTCCACAACCTCCGTCCTGCCCCGGGCGCCAAGACCGCCAAGACCCGTGTGGGTCGTGGTGAGGCGTCCAAGGGTAAGACCGCAGGTCGTGGTACCAAGGGCACCAAGGCCCGTTACCAGGTTCCGGAGCGCTTCGAGGGTGGGCAGATGCCCCTCCACATGCGTCTCCCGAAGCTCAAGGGCTTCCGGAACCCGTTCCGCACCGAGTACCAGGTCGTGAACCTGGACAAGCTCGGCGCTCTCTACCCCGAGGGTGGAGAGGTCACGGTGGCCGACCTGGTCGCCAAGGGCGCGGTCCGCAAGAACAGCCTCGTCAAGGTCCTGGGCCAGGGCGAGATCTCCGTGGCGCTGCAGGTGACGGTTGACGCCGTCTCCGGCTCCGCCAAGGAGAAGATTGCCGCTGCCGGCGGCACCGTCACCGAGCTCGTCTGAGACGAGTCCGGTGGCTGAAAGCTAGAAACACCGACCGGGGATGCCTCTCATAAGGGGCATCCCCGGTTGGTCGTTCCTAGGGGGGCATGGTCGCCGGTAAGGTGGCGTGCACCGTTTGTGATTCGTATTCGTCGATCCTCAAGACCGTCACCTCTGACGCAGTAGCGCGGGGGTCGCAGGAGGCACCGTGCTCACCGCGTTCGCCCGGGCGTTCAAGACGCCCGACCTGCGCAAGAAGCTGCTCTTCACACTGGGCATCATCGTGCTGTTCCGACTCGGGGCCGCCGTGCCGATCCCCGGCGTCAGCTACGAGAACGTTCAGTTCTGTGTGAACCAGTCCCAGTCCGGCAACAACCTCATGGGCCTGGTCAACCTCTTCAGCGGTGGCGCGCTGCTGCAGATCACGATCTTTGCGCTCGGCATCATGCCGTACATCACGGCGAGCATCATCCTGCAACTGCTGACCGTGGTCATTCCGCGGCTGGAGGCCCTGAAGAAAGAGGGGCAGTCCGGTACCGCGAAGATCACCCAGTACACGCGTTACCTGACCATCGCCCTCGCGATCCTGCAGGGTACGGGCCTGGTGGCCACCGCCCGCAGCGGCAATCTCTTCCAGGGCTGTGCGCGCGCCACCGAGGTCGTTCCGGACCAGTCGATCTTCGTCACGATCACGATGGTGATCACGATGACGGCCGGCACGGCGATGGTGATGTGGCTCGGTGAGCTGATCACGGACCGCGGTATCGGCAACGGCATGTCGATCCTCATGTTCATCTCGATCGCCGCCGGCTTCGTGAGCGCGCTGTGGGCCATCAAGCTGCAGGGCAAGATCGCGGACGGCTGGGTCGAGTTCGGCATCGTGATCCTGGTGGGCCTCGCCATGGTGGCCCTGGTGGTCTTCGTCGAGCAGGCGCAGCGCCGGATCCCGGTGCAGTACGCGAAGCGCATGATCGGCCGCCGGTCCTACGGAGGCACGTCGACGTACATTCCGTTGAAGGTGAACCAGGCGGGTGTGATTCCTGTCATCTTCGCGTCGTCGCTGCTCTTCATTCCGATGCTGATTGTGCAGTTCAGCGGTACCCAGTCGGACTGGGCAGGCTGGATTCAGCGGCACTTCGTCGATGGCAAACCCATTTACATCGTCACATACTTCCTGTTGATCGTGTTCTTCGCCTTCTTCTATGTGGCGATCTCGTTCAACCCCGACGAAGTCGCGGACAACATGAAGAAGTATGGTGGGTTCATCCCGGGTATCCGGGCTGGTCGACCTACTGCTGAGTACCTGAGCTACGTGCTCAACCGGATCACCTGGCCGGGGTCGCTGTACCTGGGTCTGATTGCTCTTGTGCCGACGATGGCGTTGGCAGGCTTCGGCGCGAACCAGAACTTCCCCTTCGGCGGGACGAGCATCCTCATCATCGTGGGTGTGGGACTGGAGACCGTGAAGCAGATCGAGAGCCAGCTCCAGCAGCGCAATTACGAAGGGTTCCTCCGCTGATGCGAATCGTCCTCGTCGGGCCGCCGGGTGCCGGCAAGGGAACGCAGGCCGCGTTCCTTGCCAAGAACTTGTCGATCCCGCACATCTCCACGGGCGACCTCTTCCGCGCCAACATCAGCCAGGGCACCGACCTTGGCCGACAGGCGAAGTCCTACATGGACGCGGGAGACCTGGTGCCCGACGAGGTCACCATCGGCATGGCCAAGGACCGGATGGCGAAGCCGGACGCCGAGAACGGCTTCCTGCTGGACGGCTTCCCGCGCAACGTCTCGCAGGCCGAGGCGCTCGACACGATGCTGAAGTCCGAGGGCATGATGCTGGACGCGGTGCTCGACCTGGAGGTCCCCGAGGACGAGGTCGTCAAGCGGATCGCGGGCCGCCGCATCTGCCGCAACGACTCCAGCCACGTCTTCCACGTGACGTACACCCCGCCGAAGACCGAGGGTGTCTGCGACACCTGCGGCGGCGAGCTCTACCAGCGTGCGGACGACTCCGAGGAGACGGTCCGCAACCGGCTGGACGTGTACCACACGCAGACCGAGCCGATCATCGACCACTACAAGGCGCAGGGCCTGGTGGTCACCATCTCCGCGCTGGGCAAGGTCACCGACGTGACCCAGCGGGCGATGGACGCCCTGAAGAAGCCCGCCAAGGGCTGAGCAGTACCGCACGACCAGTACGTACGGCCGCGGTGTCCGATGGGCGCCGCGGCCGTACTGTTGAGCAGAGATACGTCGGACCCGGAAGGCAAGAGGCCATGGTGGAGATCAAGACCCCGGAGCAGATCGCGAAGATGCGCGAGGCGGGGCTGGTCGTCGCCGCGATCCATGCGGCCACCCGTGAGGCGGCCGTGCCCGGCGCCACCACGAAGGACCTCGACGAGGTCGCCCGCAAGGTCATCGCCGACCACGGTGCGAAGTCCAACTTCCTCGGCTACGGCGGGTTCCCGGCCACCATCTGCACCTCGGTCAACGAGGTCGTCGTCCACGGCATCCCGGACGACAAGACCGTCCTGAAGGACGGCGACGTCATCTCCATCGACGCCGGCGCGATCATCGACGGCTGGCACGGCGACGCCGCGTACACCGCCTTCGTCGGCACCGGTCACGCCCCCGAGCTGATCGAACTCTCCCGGGTGACCGAGGAGTCGATGTGGGCCGGCATCGCCGCGATGAAGAACGGCAACCGGCTGGTCGACATCTCCAAGGCGATCGAGTCGTACATCCGCCGCCAGCCCCGGCCGGCCACCGGCAAGTACGGGATCATCGAGGAGTACGGCGGCCACGGCATCGGCTCCGAGATGCACATGGACCCCCACCTGCTGAACTACGTCACGCGCAAGCGCGGCAAGGGCATCAAGCTCGGCCCCGGCGTGTGCCTGGCCATCGAGCCGATGGTGAGCCTGGGCACCCCGTACACCGAGGTGCTCTCCGACGACTGGACGGTCATCACCACCGACGGCACCTGGTCCTCGCACTGGGAGCACTCGATCGCCCTCACCGAGGAAGGTCCGCTGGTCCTGACGGCCCCGGACTGCGGCCGGGCGAAGCTCGCCGAGTACGGGATCACGGCCGCCCCGGACCCCCTTGCTTAACGATCTGCGGTGTGGGGCAGACTCACCCGATTCGTCTTTCTCGGGGCCCTGACGTAGACTGACTCGTCGGCTCCCGTGCATTCGTGCGTCCGCATGTCTGCTGGGAGCTGATCAAGGTAGCCGATTCGAAAGGCGAAGCGTGGCCAAGAAGCAAGGTGCCATCGAAATCGAGGGCACCGTGATCGAGTCCCTCCCGAACGCCATGTTCAAGGTGGAACTCCAGAACGGTCACAAGGTCCTCGCGCACATCAGCGGCAAGATGCGTATGCACTACATCCGCATCCTCCCCGATGACCGGGTCGTGGTGGAGCTCTCTCCGTACGACCTGACGCGTGGCCGGATCGTCTACCGATACAAGTAGATCTTGTCTCCACATCCCGCCTCGGCGTGGGTGGTGGCACTGACCCGGAGAACCTGACATCCCATGAAGGTCAAGCCGAGCGTCAAGAAGATCTGCGACAAGTGCAAGGTGATCCGCCGTCACGGCCGGGTCATGGTCATCTGCGACAACCTGCGCCACAAGCAGCGCCAGGGCTGACGCACGACCACCTGTACCTCGCAGTTCTTCGCGCGACGCATAGCAATACGTACATACGCAGAACCCGTCCAAGCCACGGCTGACGACACCTCCGGCGGGGGCCGGGGACCCGGACGTACCACCTCACCGACGGTGAGGTCGGCGGCCGGGAGTGGTTCTGCGGAAGACCCCCGAACACACAGGAGCCATTGAATGGCACGCGTTTCCGGTGTTGACATCCCGCGCGACAAGCGTGTGGAGGTCGCACTCACCTACGTCTTCGGCATCGGCCGCACCCAGTCCAAGGCGACTCTCGCCGCCACTGGTGTGAACCCGAACACCCGCGTTCGTGACCTGGCCGAAGAGGACCTGGTCAAGATCCGCGAGTACGTGGACGCCAACCTCAAGACCGAGGGTGACCTCCGTCGCGAGATCCAGGCCGACATCCGCCGCAAGGTCGAGATCGGCTGCTACCAGGGTCTGCGTCACCGCCGCGGCCTGCCGGTCCACGGACAGCGCACCAGCACGAACGCCCGCACCCGCAAGGGCCCGCGTCGCGCCATCGCCGGTAAGAAGAAGCCGGGCAAGAAGTAGTCCGCAGCAGGACGCTCATCAGCGGTCTTCGCTGTAGGACCGACCACCTCCGTAGGAGATAAGACATGCCCCCCAAGGGACGTCAGGGCGCTGCCAAGAAGGTGCGCCGCAAGGAAAAGAAGAACGTCGCTCACGGCCACGCGCACATCAAGAGCACGTTCAACAACACGATCGTGTCCATCACGGACCCGACCGGCAACGTGATCTCCTGGGCCTCCGCCGGCCACGTCGGCTTCAAGGGCTCGCGCAAGTCCACCCCCTTCGCCGCGCAGATGGCCGCCGAGTCGGCCGCCCGCCGCGCGCAGGAGCACGGCATGCGCAAGGTCGACGTCTTCGTCAAGGGTCCCGGCTCCGGCCGTGAGACCGCGATCCGCTCCCTCCAGGCCACCGGCCTCGAGGTGGGTTCGATCCAGGACGTCACCCCCACCCCGCACAACGGCTGCCGCCCGCCCAAGCGCCGTCGCGTCTGACGCCTGACGCTGTGCGTTTTTGAGTGTCCGGGCGGTACGGCCCCCCTGTGGGGACGTGCCGCCCGTACCCTTGCAGTACGCAGTACCCGCAGCACCCCGTCGGGCGTCAAATAGTGGGCGCCCACGACTGAAGGATCTTCATCATGCTTATCGCTCAGCGTCCGTCGCTGACCGAAGAGGTCGTCGACGAGTACCGCTCCCGGTTCGTCATCGAGCCGCTGGAGCCCGGCTTCGGCTACACGCTCGGCAACTCCCTGCGCCGCACGCTCCTCTCCTCGATCCCCGGCGCTGCTGTCACCAGCATCCGGATCGACGGTGTCCTGCACGAGTTCACCACCGTGCCGGGCGTCAAGGAGGACGTCACCGACCTCATCCTGAACATCAAGCAGCTGGTCGTCTCCTCGGAGCACGACGAGCCGGTCGTGATGTACCTGCGCAAGCAGGGCCCCGGTCTGGTCACCGCCGCCGACATCGCCCCGCCGGCCGGTGTCGAGGTCCACAACCCGGACCTGGTCCTCGCCACGCTGAACGGCAAGGGCAAGCTGGAGATGGAGCTGACCGTCGAGCGCGGTCGCGGCTACGTCTCCGCCGTGCAGAACAAGCAGCTGGGCCAGGAGATCGGCCGGATCCCGGTCGACTCGATCTACAGCCCGGTCCTCAAGGTCACCTACAAGGTCGAGGCGACCCGAGTCGAGCAGCGCACCGACTTCGACAAGCTGATCGTCGACGTCGAGACCAAGCAGGCCATGCGCCCGCGTGACGCCATGGCGTCCGCCGGCAAGACCCTGGTCGAGCTGTTCGGTCTGGCCCGCGAGCTCAACATCGACGCCGAGGGCATCGACATGGGTCCGTCCCCGACGGACGCCGCGCTCGCCGCCGATCTGGCGCTGCCGATCGAGGAGCTCGAGCTCACGGTCCGTTCGTACAACTGCCTCAAGCGCGAGGGCATCCACTCCGTGGGTGAGCTCGTCGCCCGCTCCGAGGCCGACCTGCTCGACATCCGCAACTTCGGTGCGAAGTCGATCGACGAGGTCAAGGCGAAGCTGGCCGGCATGGGCCTGGCGCTCAAGGACAGCCCGCCCGGATTCGACCCGACCGCTGCCGCGGACGCGTTTGGCGCCGACGACGACGCGGACGCCGGTTTCGTCGAGACCGAGCAGTACTGATTCTTCCGCGGGGCATCCGCCCCGGGGGAACTGACACCGGTACCTGATACGGCCGGTGCAGATATGAAGGAGTAACACCATGCCGAAGCCCGCCAAGGGTGCCCGTCTGGGCGGCAGCGCCGCGCACGAGCGTCTGCTTCTCGCGAACCTCGCGAAGTCGCTGTTCGAGCACGGCCGCATCACCACGACCGAGGCGAAGGCCCGCCGCCTGCGTCCGGTCGCCGAGCGCCTGATCACCAAGGCGAAGAAGGGCGACATCCACAACCGTCGCCTGGTGCTGCAGACGATCACGGACAAGGGCATCGTGCACACGCTCTTCACCGAGATCGCCCCGCGGTACGAGAACCGCCCCGGTGGTTACACCCGCATCACCAAGATCGGCAACCGTCGTGGCGACAACGCCCCGATGGCGGTCATCGAGCTGGTCGAGGCCCTGACCGTGGCGCAGCAGGCCACCGGTGAGGCCGAGGCCGCGACGAAGCGTGCGGTCAAGGAAGACGCCCTCAAGAAGGACGAGGCTCCGGCCGAGTCCGCCGAGGACGCCAAGCCGGCCGAGGCCGAGGCTGAGTCCAAGGAGTCCAAGGACGCCTGAGCGTTCTTCAGACCACTGGACGGGCCCGTACCACCCTTCGGGGCGGTGCGGGTCCGCTTCGTTTGTGAGGGGATTTCGGGTGAGTGACGACGTGCGGCCCGGTTTCGTACGGGTGCGGCTGGACCTTTCGTACGACGGGAAGGACTTCTCGGGCTGGGCGAAGCAGACGGCGCGGCGGACCGTGCAGGGTGAGCTGGAGTCCGCGCTGCAGACCGTCATGCGGCTGCCGGAGCCGGTCGACCTGACCGTCGCCGGGCGTACGGACGCGGGCGTCCACGCGCGCGGGCAGGTGGCGCACGTCGACCTGCCGGAGGCGGTCTGGGCCGAGCACGCGGACAAGCTGCTGCGGCGGCTCGCCGGGCGGCTGCCGCACGATGTGCGGGTGTGGCGGGTGGCCGAGGCGCCGGCCGGTTTCAACGCGCGCTTCTCGGCGGTCTGGCGGCGGTACGCGTACCGCGTCGGCGACCACAAGGGCGGGGTCGACCCGCTGAGGCGCGGTCATGTGCTGTGGCACAACTGGCCGTTGGACGTGGACGCGATGAACGCGGCCTCGCGGGCGCTGCTGGGGGAGCACGACTTCGCCGCGTACTGCAAGAAACGCGAGGGCGCGACGACCATCCGTACGCTCCAGCAGCTCAGCTGGGAGCGTGTGCCGGAAGGGCAGGAGGATGCCGGGATCGTCACCGCGACCGTGCGGGCCGACGCCTTCTGCCACAACATGGTGCGCTCGCTGGTCGGCGCGCTGCTGCTCGTCGGCGACGGGCACCGGCCGGTGGACTGGCCGGGGCAGGTGCTGGCCGCCGGTGTACGGGACTCCGCCGTGCACGTCGTACGGCCGCACGGCCTGACCCTGGAGGAAGTCGGCTATCCGGCGGACGAGTTGCTGGCCGCGCGCAGCCGCGAGGCCCGCAACATGCGGACGCTACCCGGCGTTGGCGGCTGCTGCTGAGGCCTGGCTGCGGCCGCGCTGGACGATCTGCTGGAAGGTGAACTCGGCGAGGTCGTCGCCGGCCTGGAAGACGGCGGCGTCGTTCTGGGTGACGTTCTTGCCGCTGGTGTGGCCGCCGACGGTGAAGTAGGCGTAGCGGCCGTAGGAGTTGGTCGTCTTGCGGCAGACCGTTCCGCCGCGGCAGAACGTCGGGACGCCCGAGCCGGAGAGGGAGGCGAGGCCGCCGCTCGCCTGCTGCTTCGCCTTCTTCGCCTGCGCCTCGGTGTCGAAGACCGCGACGCCGACGGTGACGGCCACGCCGTCCTTGGTGTAGGTGGCGCGGATGACCTGCGTGCAGCCGTTGTTCGCCAGTACGGCTCCGAGGGCGCCCTGGGTGGCCGCGGCGCAGGCGGCGGTGCGGCTGGTCGGGCCCTTGGCGTAGACGCGGTCGCCCATGGTCAGCTTCTTGCCCGGGTAGAGGGTGTCGGCGCTGAGCGGCGCCTTGTCCTTCCCCTTGTCGGCGATGAAGTCGTGCGGGTCGAGCGGGGGCGGCGGGGCGACCGAGGAGAACGACGGGCCGGGCTGGGCGCTGTTCTTCGGCAGTTCCTCGGGGGTGGGCAGCTCAGTGGCGGCCTTGCCGTCCCGGCTGCCGTTGTTCGTGGACACGATCGCGGTGGCCACGATGCCGACGATCGCGGCCGTCGCGAGGGCGCCGCCGCCGATCCAGAGCAACTTCCTGCGGCGGTTGCGCGCGGCGGAGGCGTCCGCCAGCGCGGCCCAGTCGGGCGTGCTCGATCCGTACGGTTCCTGCGGTCCCCCGGGGCCCCATGAAGGCCCCCCTTGCCCAAAGCTCATGCCGCGCATCCTAAACGTGTTGGGGGAGCGCCGTAGTGGCGGTGACAATGCGGCCATGGGACATCTCGAAGCCGGACACCTGGAGTACTACCTTCCGGACGGACGTGTGCTCCTCGGGGACGCCTCGTTCCGGGTCGGCGAAGGGTCCGTGGTCGCCCTCGTGGGCGCGAACGGTGCCGGCAAGACGACGCTGCTGCGGCTGATCTCGGGGGAGCTGCAGCCGCACGGCGGGACGGTGACGGTCAGCGGCGGGCTGGGCGTGATGCCGCAGTTCGTGGGATCGGTGCGGGACGAGCGCACGGTCCGGGACCTGCTGGTCTCCGTCGCCCAGCCGCGGATCCGGGCCGCGGCGGCCGCAGTGGACGCCGCCGAGCACGGGATCATGACGCGGGACGACGAGGCCGCGCAGATGGCGTACGCGCAGGCGCTCAGCGACTGGGCGGAGGTGCGCGGGTACGAGGCCGAGACGCTGTGGGACATCTGTACGACGGCGGCGCTCGGGGTGCCGTACGAGAAGGCCCAGTGGCGTGAGGTGCGCACACTCAGCGGGGGTGAGCAGAAGCGGCTGGTGCTGGAGGCGCTGCTGCGCGGCCCGGACGAGGTGCTGCTGCTCGACGAGCCGGACAACTATCTGGACGTGCCGGGGAAGCGGTGGCTGGAGGAGCGGCTGAAGGAGACCCGCAAGACGGTGCTGTTCGTCTCCCACGACCGGGAGCTGCTGGCCCGGTCGGCCGAGAAGATCGTCAGCGTGGAGCCCGGGGCCGCGGGCAGCGACGTGTGGGTGCACGGCAGTGGCTTCGCCACGTACCACGAGGCGCGCAAGGAGCGTTTCGCGCGCTTCGAGGAGCTGAAGCGGCGCTGGGACGAGGAGCACGCGCGGCTGCGGGCGCTGGTGCTCCGGCTGCGGCAGCAGGCGGCCATCAGCCCGGACATGGCATCCCGATACCGGGCGATGCAGACGCGGTTCAGGAAGTTCGAGGAGGCCGGCCCGCCGCCGGAGCCGCCGCGCGAGCAGGAGATCACCATGCGGCTGCGGGGCGGACGTACGGGAGTGCGGTCCGTGACCTGCGAGCAGCTCGAACTGACCGGGCTGATGAAGCCGTTCGACCTGGAGATCTTCTACGGGGAGCGGGTCGCGGTGCTGGGGTCGAACGGCTCCGGCAAGTCCCACTTCCTGCGGCTGCTGGCGGGGGAGCCGGTGGCGCACACGGGGATGTGGAAGCTGGGCGCGCGGGTCGTGCCCGGTCACTTCGCGCAGACCCACGCCCATCCGGAGCTGCTCGGGCGCTCCCTGGTGGACATCCTGTGGACCGAGCACGCGAAGGACCGCGGCGGGGCGATGTCCGTACTGCGGCGGTACGAGCTGGAGCGGCAGGGCGACCAGCCGTTCGAGAAGCTCTCGGGCGGCCAGCAGGCGCGCTTCCAGATCCTGCTGCTGGAGCTGGCGGGCACGACCGCGCTGCTGCTGGACGAGCCGACGGACAACCTGGACCTGGAGTCGGCGGAGGCGCTGCAGGACGGCCTGGAGGCGTACGAGGGCACGGTGCTGGCGGTCACGCACGACCGCTGGTTCGCCCGGTCCTTCGACCGGTACCTGGTGTTCGGCTCGGACGGTGTCGTGCGGGAGACGACGGAGCCGGTCTGGGACGAACGCCGGGTCCAGCGCAAGCGGTAGCCGGGTCCAGCGCAAGCGGTAACGGGGTGCGGCCGGGCCGTCACCGTGATGTGGTGCTGCCGGCCCCGGCGGGGCGCTACCGTGGTGAGGACGGAGCAGCCGGTGACCCCGGAAGCCACGGTGTGGCGGCCGGGACCCCGTTTTGACCCGTCCGGGCCATCGCGGGTATCCTGCTGGTTCGTTATGCGTATTGGCTTGTTCATTCTCACGTGAGAGGCCCTTACGCCGGTCCACCGGGCCGATGACCAGCGGCAGGCACGGGTTGCGTCCCCGTATGTCCGCCATGGCTGTCGTGATCGTCCGGGTGGCCTTGTCAGGACCCACTCACTGAAGAAGCGAAGGCTACGACCGTGCGTACGTACAGCCCCAAGCCCGGCGATGTCACGCGCCAGTGGCACATCATCGACGCGCAGGACATCGTCCTGGGCCGTCTGGCGACTACGGCAGCGACCCTCCTCCGGGGCAAGCACAAGCCGATTTACGCCCCTCACATGGACATGGGTGACTTCGTCATCATTGTCAACGCCGAGAAGGTCCACCTCTCCGGCAACAAGAAGACCCAGAAGATGGCGTACCGCCACTCCGGCTACCCGGGTGGTCTGCGTTCCGTCCGTTACGACGAGCTGCTCGCCAAGAGCCCCGAGAAGGCCGTGGAGAAGGCCATCAAGGGCATGCTCCCCAAGAACACCCTGGGCCGTCAGATGCTCTCGAAGCTGAAGGTCTACGCGGGCGCCGAGCACCCGCACGCTGCTCAGCAGCCGGTCCCGTTCGAGATCACCCAGGTCGCGCAGTAGTTCCGGCCACCCCCTAAGACGAAAAGAAATCTGAGGAGCATCGTGGCCGAGACCACTGCAGAGACCCCCGTCGAGGGCGAAGAGACCTTCGCCGAGGTGACGACCTTCGAGTCCGAGGTCCCCGTCGAGGGCGAGTACACCAGCGAGTCGATGGCGTCCCGCTTCGGCGAGCCGCAGCCGGCGGCCGGCCTGGGCCGTCGCAAGAACGCCATTGCCCGCGTCCGGATCGTTCCGGGCACCGGCAAGTGGAAGATCAACGGTCGCACCCTTGAGGACTACTTCCCCAACAAGGTGCACCAGCAGGAAGTCAACGAGCCCTTCAAGGTGCTCGAGCTCGACAACCGCTACGACGTCATCGCCCGCATCTCGGGTGGCGGCGTCTCGGGTCAGGCCGGCGCCCTGCGCCTCGGCGTGGCCCGTGCGCTCAACGAGGCGGACGTGGACAACAACCGCGGCCCGCTGAAGAAGGCCGGCTTCCTGAGCCGCGACGACCGTGCGGTCGAGCGCAAGAAGGCCGGTCTGAAGAAGGCCCGCAAGGCGCCGCAGTACAGCAAGCGCTAAATCGCCGCTCGCTGCTCTGCACGAATCCGCCCCGGCGGCACACTCGCTGTGCTGCCGGGGCGTTCGTTTATGGCGGGCAGGGGCGTATATGTGACTGGAGCGTTCAAACGCTTGCAGTTTCGGAGCAATTCGGAGGACAACAGTGGGACGACTCTTCGGCACGGACGGTGTGCGCGGTGTCGCCAACGCGGATCTGACGGCGGAGCTCGCGCTCGGCCTGTCGGTCGCGGCGGCGCATGTGCTCGCCGAGGCGGGCACCTTCGAGGGCCATCGGCCGACCGCCGTGGTCGGCCGTGACCCGCGTGCGTCGGGAGAGTTCCTGGAGGCCGCCGTCGTGGCGGGTCTCGCGAGCGCGGGCGTGGACGTCCTGCGCGTCGGTGTGCTGCCCACCCCGGCGGTGGCGTATCTCACCGGTGCGCTGGGTGCCGACCTCGGCGTGATGCTCTCGGCGAGCCACAACGCCATGCCGGACAACGGCATCAAGTTCTTCGCGCGCGGGGGCCACAAGCTGGCCGACGACCTGGAGGACCGCATCGAGGCGGTCTACGAGGAGCACCGCACCGGTGCACCGTGGCAGCGGCCCACCGGCTCGGGCGTCGGCCGCGTCCGTTCGTACGACGAGGGCTTCGACCGGTACGTCGCGCACCTCATCGCCGTACTGCCGAACCGGCTCGACGGGCTCAAAGTTGTCCTCGACGAGGCGCACGGCGCCGCCTCCCGGGTCTCGCCCGAGGCCTTCGCGCGCGCCGGTGCCCAGGTCGTGACCATCGGCGCCGATCCGGACGGCCTGAACATCAACGACGGCTGCGGCTCCACGCATCTCGACGGGCTCAAGGCCGCCGTCGTCGAGCACGGCGCGGACTTCGGTATCGCGCACGACGGCGACGCCGACCGCTGCCTGGCCGTGGACGGCGCGGGCGAGGAGGTCGACGGCGACCAGATCCTCGCCGTACTGGCCCTCGCCATGCGCGAGTCGGGGCAGCTGCGGAAGAACACCGTCGTCGGCACGGTCATGTCGAACCTCGGCTTCAAGCTGGCGATGGAGCGCGAGGGCATCGAGGTCGTACAGACCGGGGTCGGCGACCGGTACGTACTGGAGTCGATGAAGGAGAACGGCTACGCGCTCGGCGGCGAGCAGTCCGGCCACGTGATCGTCCTCGACCACGCGACGACCGGCGACGGCACGCTGACCGGTCTGATGCTGGCCGCCCGGGTGGCCTCGACCGGCCGCTCGCTGGCCGAGCTGGCCGGGGTGATGGAGCGGCTGCCGCAGGTGCTCATCAACGTGCCGGACGTCGACAAGTCGCGGGTCGGTACGTCCCCCGAGCTGGCCGCCGCGGTCGTCGAGGCCGAGCGCGAGCTGGGCTCGACCGGCCGGGTGCTGCTGCGCCCGTCGGGCACCGAGCCGCTGGTCCGCGTGATGGTCGAGGCGGCCGACATCGACCAGGCCCGGTCGGTGGCGGGGCGGCTGGCCGACGCGGTGAAGTCCGCGCTGGGCTGACGCTGACCCGCTGGGGCCCGCCGGGGCCCGCTGGGGCCCGCCGCCAGGAGTGGCGCGGGCCCGGGGCGGGCCTCAGGCGGATTGCTCCGCCGTACGGGCACGCTGCCGCGCCCAGAGGAGCTTCTGGATGAGCAGCGTGACCGTGCCGGCCAGGATGATGCCGCCCAGGTTGGCCATCAGCTGGATCGACGACCCCCACATCTGGCCGTAGTCGCGGTAGCTCATGGCGACCGCGGCGTTGGCGGCGGCGGGCACGGTCGTCACCGAGATGGCCACGCCGATCAGCAGCCCCGACTTGGCGGACGTCAGCGAGAGCGTCCCGGCGATACCGGCGAGGAGCGCCACCACGAAGGACATCGCGTCGGGCTGCCAGATGAACGCCGTGTTCGGGCGGTCGGCCTTGATCATCGACTCCTCGAACAGGCCGAGCGCGTCCATCAGCCAGCTGAATCCGACGGTGAGCAGCATCGCCGCCGCGAACCCGGCGATCAGCGCCAGCAGCGATCGCCAGACCAGCTGCGGGGCGCGCTGGACGATCGCCGTCGAGATCCCGGCGAGCGGTCCGAACTCCGGGCCGACCGCCATCGCGCCGACGATCAGGATCGCGTTGTCGATCATGACACCGCAGGCCGCGAGCATCGTCGCCAGCGCCAGGAACGCGATGTAGGTGACCGTGAGGGTCGAGTCCTCGTGGGTGGCCTCCTGGAGCTGCTCCCAGAGCACCGCGTCCGCGCCCTCGCCCGGAGCCTCGTCCTCCGCCTTGTCGGCGCGCTTGGACAGCGTCAGGTCGATGTTCTCCACGGCGATCGAGCCGCACTCGTCGATCCCCAGTCCCCGCAGCCCGGCGAGCAGCTCGTCGCCCGCCTCGCGCGCGACGTCGCACAGTACGACGTCACCCTCCGGGTTGCGCGCCGCCCCCGCCAGGACGGCCACGTGCGCGGTGCCCACCGTCTTCTCGATGAGCCCGAGCACCTCCTCGGTGCGGTCGGTGGGGGTGATCAGCCTCAGATGCAGCATGGCCGCACCCTAACGCGGCCCTTGCGGCGCCGTGACTCAGAGCTTGCGCAGGCTGAGGCGCTGCACCTTGTGGTCCGGGCCCTTGCGCAGGACGAGCGTGGCCCGGCCGCGGGTCGGGGCCACGTTCTCCAGCAGGTTGGGGCGGTTGATCGTGCGCCACATCGTGCGCGCGTAGTCCAGCGCCTCCTCCTCGGAGACCTGGGTGTACTTCCTGAAGTACGAGAAGGGGTTCTGGAAGGCCGTCTCGCGCAGCTTCCGGAAGCGGCTGAGGTACCAGTGCTCGATGTCCTCGGGGCGCGCGTCGACGTACACGCTGAAGTCGAAGTAGTCGGCGAGGCCGACCCGCGTGCGGCCGTCCTTGCCGGGCAGGGCCGGCTGGAGGACGTTGAGGCCCTCGACGATCAGGATGTCCGGGCGGCGGACGGTCAGCCGCTCGCCCGGCACGATGTCGTAGATCAGGTGTGAGTAGACGGGGGCGGTCACCTCGTCCTTGCCGGCCTTGATGTCGGCGACGAAGCGGGTGAGCGCGCGGCGGTCGTACGACTCGGGGAAGCCCTTGCGCGACATCAGGCCGCGCTCCCGCAGCTCCTTCATCGGCAGCAGGAAGCCGTCCGTGGTGACCAGCTCGACCCGCGGGTGCTCCGGCCAGCGGGCCAGCAGCGCCTGGAGGAGCCGCGCGACCGTCGACTTGCCGACCGCGACGCTGCCCGCCACGCCTATGACGAACGGGGTGCCCTGCTGGGCGCCGTGGCCGTTGCCCGCGTCGCCCAGGAAGGTGTTCAGGGCGCCGCGCAGGTTGCTGGTGGCCCCCACGTACAGGTTGAGGAGGCGGGAGAGCGGCAGGTAGACGTCCCGTACCTCGTCGAGGTCGATGACATCGCCGAGGCCGCGCAGCCGCTCGACCTCCTCGGCGGACAGCGGCAGCGGGGTCTTCTCGCGCAGTGCGCTCCACTCCGTACGGGTGAGGTCCACGTACGGGGACGCGGCCGGCTCGGCCCGGCGGGCGGTGCTCCGTGGCGGCGATGTGATCACACGGCCATTGTCGGGGCTCGGGGGCGGTTGTGGGGGGTGGGGTCGGTCACTCGGGCCTCAGCCCGCGCGAGCGGCGGGGACCGCCCTGCGCAGGGACAGGGCGAAAGCGCAGCTGGTGATGGTGAGGACGACGATCGGCGGAGGGGGCAGCAGGAGGACGGATACCGCCAGGGCGGCCAGGGAGACCGCGAGGGTGATCCATCCAAAGGCGGTGCGGCGCTGGACGAGGGTGGGGGCGTGACGGACAGCGGCGGTGATCAGGAGGCCGCAGGTGATGATGAAGAAGGCCATAACGATGCTGATGCCGTTGAAGACATCGAGGACCGTGCGTTCCAGACCCAGCAGGGCGACGGTGGACTCCCGCATGGCGGTGTCGACTTCACGCCGTTGCGGGGCCTGGGTGGCCAGCGCCGAAGCGGCGGAGAGGGCGAGGTGGCCGATGCCCAGGAAGACGAAGCCGTAGGCGCCGACCGTGAAGGGCCGGACGGAGTCCGCCCGGCGGAGGGGGCGGGATGTGACCGTGGTGTTCACGGTTGCTCCTTGACGTTGACGGGGGCTGGGGCGGGTGGTGGTTGCCAGCCGAGGACCGTGTCCAGGGCTCTCAGCGACAGCGCCTGCGGCGTGGTTCGTACGGCCAGGTTCCGGAGGGACGCGGCAAGCGGGTGGGAGAGCCGGGCGAGTTCGCCGATGCGCCGGGAGCGGCGGCTGATCCGGGTGGTCCGCCGGTGTCTGGCCTTCGTGTAGGCGGCGAGCGCGGCCGGCACGTCGTCGGCGGGCGCGAGGAGATGCGCCGCGACGACGGCGTCCTCGATGGCCTGGCAGCCGCCTTGGGCCATGTTGGGGGTCATCGCGTGGGCGGCGTCGCCGAGCAGGGCCACCCGGCCGGCGTGGAACCGGGGCAGAGGCGCGGCCAGTTCGTGGAATTCATGGTGGAGTATGCCGACCGGGTCCGGGTCCCGCTGGTTCAGCCGGTCCAGCAGCGCGGGTATCGGATCGTGCCACGCGCCGAAGCGCCGGGTCAGCTCCGCATGGTGGTCGGCCGGCCTCGCGCCGGGGCCGGAGACGGCAGTGGCGTAGACGTAGATACGGCCATCGGCGAGTGGAACGACGCCGAACCGCTCGCCTCGCCCCCAGGTTTCGGCCTGCTGGACACGCAGACCCGCACCGGGCAGCACCGCTCGCCAGCCGGCTTCACCGGCGTGACGCAGCCCGCGGTGACCGGGGAAGAGCTGTCCGCGGAGCACGCTGCGCATGCCGTCCGCCGCCAGTACGACGTCGGCACGCAGGTCGCCCGCCGACGTACGCACGGCCACGGTGTCCCCCGCGTCGTCCACGCCGGTCACCGATACGCCGAGGCGTAGGGCGCCGGCCGGCAGGGCGGCCGCGAGGGTCTCGATCAGGAAGCCGCGGTGCACGGCGCGCGCGGAGAGCCCGTAGCGGGCGGACATCGCGCCGCTGTCGGACCGGCTCAGCCAACTGCCGTCGGGCGTACGCAGCCCGACCTGACCGGGCAGGGCGTCACCCGCCCACAGGTCGGGGCCCAGACCGATCGAATCCAGGGCGCGCAGTGCGTTCGGGGCGAGCATGATGCCGGCGCCGATGCCCGTGAGTACGGAGGCCCGTTCGCACACGGTGACGCGCCAGCCGCGGCGGCTCAGGCCCACCGCCGCGGTCAGGCCCCCGATCCCGCCTCCGGCCACAACGGCATGACGCACACCCATGTCAACTGCCCCCACCTCTGTCGCCTCTACATCTGTAGAGGACGATGACCCGCACTCTACATCTGTAGAGTGTGGGTGTGTCCATCCCCGACCGCCGAGACCTGATCGCCGACGCCGCCATCAGTACCGTGGCCACCGCCGGGCTGCGCGGCCTGACCCATCGCGCGGTCGACGCCGCCGCGGACCTGCCGGCCGGCAGCACGTCGTACTACTTCCGCACCCGTAGCGCCCTGATCAGCGCCTGCTACCTCCGCCTGGCCGAACTCTCGGTCGCCGACGTGGATCGCTGGGAAGCGGACCACGGGCGCCCGGACGACCTGGACTCCGCCGCAGGCGCGCTGGCCGCGCTGCTGCACCACTGGCTGACGGCGGCGCGCGACCGCCAGCTCGCCCGCTTCGAACTCAGCCTGGAGGCAACCCGTCGGCCAGAGCTGCGTGCCGACCTGCGGACCGCCGGCCTCGCCGCGCGGTCCAGGGCCGCCGCCCTGCTGGCAGCGCTCGGCGCTCCCCGTCCGGCGCCGGCCGCGGATCTGCTCGTCGCCTGGACCGACGGCCTGCTGTACGACTGGCTCGCCGGCGCGTTGGCCGCGACCCGCCCGCTGCCCGATGTGACCGAGCTGACCGCGGTGGTCCGGCGGATGCTCGATGCCGCGCTTTCCACCTGACCGGAGCCAACGGCCTCGCCGAGCTGCCGACCGCCGAACGGCCGCCGCACACGGGCCGTTGCCTTTCGGGGCGGTGTTCCGCGTGAGGCGTAGGCTGCCGCCATGTGCGGAATCGTGGGTTACGTGGGAGCGCAGTCCGCGCTCGATGTCGTCATCGCAGGACTCAAGCGGCTCGAATACCGGGGCTACGACTCGGCGGGCGTGGCCGTCCTCGCCGACGGCCAGCTCGCCGCGGCGAAGAAGGCGGGCAAGCTCCTCAACCTGGAGAAGGAGCTGGTGGACCGGCCCCTCCCGGCCGGTACGACCGGCATCGGGCACACCCGGTGGGCCACCCACGGCGCCCCCACGGACGTCAACGCCCATCCCCACCTGGACAATTCGGGCCGCGTCGCCGTCGTCCACAACGGCATCATCGAGAACTTCGCCGCGCTGCGGGCGGAGTTGGCCGAGCGAGGGCACGACCTCGCGTCCGAGACGGACACCGAGGTCGTGGCGCATCTGCTCGCCGAGTCCTTCTCCTCCTGCGGGGACCTCGCCGAGTCGATGCGGCAGGTGTGCCGGCAGCTGGAGGGCGCGTTCACGCTGGTCGCCGTGCACGCCGACGAGCCCGACGTCGTCGTCGGGGCGCGGCGGAACTCGCCGCTGGTGGTGGGCGTCGGGGAGGGCGAGGCGTTCCTCGCCTCCGACGTGGCCGCCTTCATCGCGCACACCCGGTCGGCCATCGAGCTGGGCCAGGACCAGGTCGTCGAGCTGCGCCGCGACGGGGTGACCGTCACCGACTTCGCCGGTGCGCCGGCCGACGTCCGCGAGTACCACGTCGACTGGGACGCCTCCGCCGCCGAGAAGGGCGGCTACGACTACTTCATGCTCAAGGAGATCGCCGAGCAGCCGAAGGCGGTCGCCGACACGCTGCTGGGACGGATCGACGCCGCCGGGTCGCTGTCGCTCGACGAGGTACGGATCCCGGCCTCGGTGCTGCGCGAGGTCGACAAGGTCGTCATCGTGGCGTGCGGCACGGCGTACCACGCGGGCATGATCGCCAAGTACGCCATCGAGCACTGGACCCGCATCCCGTGCGAGACCGAGCTGGCGAGCGAGTTCCGCTACCGGGACCCGATCCTGGACCAGCAGACACTCGTCATCGCCATCTCGCAGTCCGGCGAGACGATGGACACTCTGATGGCGCTGCGGCACGCGCGCGAGCAGGGCGCGCGGGTGCTGGCGATCTGCAACACGAACGGTTCGACGATCCCGCGCGAGTCGGACGCCGTGCTGTACACGCACGCCGGGCCGGAGGTCGCAGTCGCGTCGACCAAGGCGTTCCTGACCCAGCTGGTGGCCTGCTATCTGGTCGCTCTGTACCTGGGGCAGGTACGCGGGACCAAGTGGGGTGACGAGATCCAGGCCGTGATCCGGGAGCTGTCGGAGATCGGCAAGAAGGTCGGGAAGGTCCTGGAGACCATGGAGCCGGTGCGGGAGCTGGCGCGCTCGCTCGCCGGCAAGGACACCGTGCTGTTCCTGGGCCGGCATGTGGGCTACCCGGTTGCCCTGGAGGGCGCGCTGAAGCTGAAGGAACTCGCGTACATGCACGCCGAGGGATTCGCGGCCGGGGAACTCAAGCACGGGCCGATCGCGCTGATCGAGGAGGACCTGCCGGTGGTCGTGGTGGTGCCGTCGCCGCGCGGACGGTCTGTACTGCACGACAAGATCGTGTCGAACATCCAGGAGATCCGGGCGCGCGGGGCGCGGACGATCGTGATCGCGGAGGACGGCGACGAGACGGTCGTGCCGTACGCGGACCATCTGATCCGAATCCCGGTCACGCCGACGCTGCTGCAGCCGCTCGTCGCGACGGTGCCGCTGCAGGTGTTCGCGTGCGAGCTGGCGACGGCGCGCGGCAACGAGGTGGACCAGCCGCGGAACCTGGCCAAGTCGGTGACGGTGGAGTGATCATCGGGGTGGGGATCGATGTCGCCGAGATCGACCGGTTCAGGGCGGCGCTGGACCGTACCCCGAGCATGGCCGAACGGCTGTTCGTGGAGCGGGAGTTGATACTCCCGAGCGGGGAGCGCCGGGGTATCGCCTCGCTCGCGGCCCGGTTTGCCGCGAAAGAGGCGCTGGCCAAGGCGCTGGGGGCGCCGAGCGGGCTGTACTGGACGGACGCCGAGGTGTACGTCGAGAACAGCGGGCAGCCGCGGCTGCGGGTGCGCGGGACGGTCGCGGCGCGGGCGGAGCGGCTCGGGGTGCGGTCGTGGCATGTCTCGCTCAGCCATGACGCGGGTGTCGCGTCGGCGGTCGTGATCGCGGAGGGCTGATCCGGGAAGGGATGGTTGGTCCGGGAGCATCCTCCGGAAGCATCGTTCGGCGGCGAAGGGGTGAGGAACGGGTGCGTACCGCGTACAGCGTGGAGACCGTACGGGCGGCCGAGCGCGAGCTGATGGCCCGCCTGCCGGAGGGCGCGCTGATGCAACGTGCCGCGGCGGGGCTGGCCGCCGCGTGCGTGGACCTGCTGGGCGGCCGGGTGTACGGGTCGCGTGTCGTACTGCTGGTGGGGGCGGGGGACAACGGAGGCGACGCGCTCTACGCGGGCGCCCGGCTCGCCCGGCGCGGCGCGGGTGTCTTCGCGGTGCTGCTCGCGCCCGACCGGGCACACGCGGGCGGGCTCGCGGCGCTGCGGGCGGCGGGGGGCCGGGTGGTCACCGAGCTGCCGGCCCGTCCCGGCCTCGTCCTGGACGGCATCACCGGGATCGGCGGGCGCGGCGGGCTGCGCGAGGCGGCGGCTTTGCTGGTGCGGGCGGCGGAGGCGTCCGGGGCGGTCGTCGTCGCCGTCGATCTGCCGAGCGGCGTCGAGGCGGACACCGGGCAGGTGCTGGGCGAGTCGGTACGGGCCGACGCGACGGTGACGTTCGGTACGTACAAGCCGGGGCTGCTCATCGACCCCGCGGCGGAACGGGCGGGGGCGGTGCGGCTCGTGGACATCGGGCTGGACGCGTACCTCCCGGCCGAGCCGGAGCTGGAGGCGCTGCAGTACGCGGATGTGGCGGGGCTGCTGCCGGTACCGGTCGCGGAGAGCGACAAGTACCGGAGGGGCGTGGTCGGCGTCGTCGCCGGGTCGGCGCGTTATCCCGGTGCCGCGGTCCTCGCGGTGGCGGGCGCGCTGCGGGGCGGCGCGGGTGCGGTGCGGTACGTCGGGCCGGGCGGGGACGCGGTCATCGCGCACTACCCGGAGACCCTGGTCCACACCGGGCCGCCGTCGAAGGCGGGCCGGGTCCAGGCGTGGGTCGTCGGCCCGGGGCTGGGCGACGCGCCGGACGCCGTCCACGACGTGCTGGTCTCCGACGTGCCGGTCCTCGTCGACGCGGACGGCCTGCGGCTGCTGGACGAGGCGGTGGTACGGGCGCGCACGGCCCCGACGCTGCTCACCCCGCACGCAGGGGAGGCGGCGGCGCTGCTCGGCGTGTCCCGGGAGGAGGTGGAGGGCGCGCGGCTCGCGTCGGTACGGGCGCTGGCGCGGAAGTACGGGGCGACGGTGCTGCTGAAGGGCTCGACCACGCTCGTCGCGGGCGCGGACGGCCCGGTACGGGTCAACCCGACGGGCACGCCGTGGCTGGCCACGGCGGGCAGCGGCGACGTCCTGTCCGGCCTGGCGGGCTCGCTGCTGGCGGCGGGCCTGCCGGCCAGGGACGCGGGCTCGGTGGCGGCGTACCTGCACGGCCTGGCGGCCCGATACGCGGCGAACGGCGCACCCACAGGAGCCCACGACGTGGCGGCGGCCCTCCCGGAGGCCTGGCGGGACGTCACCCGCCCCTGAGCCGGGGCCGGTCTTCCCCGCTGACCGGTGGCGACCGCGCCGCGCTGCCGTTGCGCGCCGTACCGGGGGCCGGCCGCGCCGGGCCTCGGCGGGGCGGCGCGCCGGGGCGGGTCTTTGCTGGTGGGGTCTGCGGCTGGCCGCTGTCCGGGGGCGGGGCGGACCCTGCCCGGAGGTATGTGGCGAGGCCATCCACCGGGCCCGGGGCATGGCTCTGAGAGACTTGGCGCGATGAACGAGACACCGCCGCGCGTCCGCGCCGAGATCGATCTGGCCGCCGTGCGCGCCAATGTGCGCGCGCTGCGCGCCCGCGCGCCCGGAGCCGCGCTGATGGCCGTCGTCAAGGCCGACGCGTACGGGCACGGCATGGTCCCCTGCGCGCGGGCCGCGCAGCAGGCCGGCGCGTCCTGGCTGGGGACCGCGACTCCCGAGGAGGCGCTCGCGCTGCGGGCCGCCGGTGTGGGCGGCCCCGTGCTGTGCTGGCTGTGGACGCCGGGCGGGCCGTGGCGCGAGGCGATCGAGGCGGACGTCGACGTGTCCGTCAGCGGGATGTGGGCCCTGCGGGAGGCCGTCGAGGCCGCCCGTGCGGCGGGCCGGACGGCCAGGATCCAGCTGAAGGCGGACACCGGGCTCGGCCGCAACGGCTGCCAGCCCGCCGACTGGCCCGAACTGGTCCAGCAGGCGCGCGCCGCCGAGGCGGAAGGCGTCGTCAGGGTGACCGGGCTCTGGTCGCACTTCGCGTGCGCCGACGAACCGGGGCATCCGAGCATCGCCGCCCAACTGTCCCTGTTCCGGGAGATGGTGGCGTACGCCGAGAAGGAGGGCATCGACCCGGAGGTGCGCCACCTCGCCAACTCCCCGGCGACGCTGACCCTCCCGGAGTCGCACTTCGACCTCGTGCGCCCCGGCCTCGCCGTGTACGGCGTCTCGCCCAGCCCCGAACTCGGCACCGCAGCCGATCTCGGCCTGCGCCCCGCGATGTCGCTGATCGCCTCCGTGGCGCTGGTCAAGCGCGCGCCGGAGGGCCACGGCGTCAGCTACGGGCACCACTACGTCACCCCCGCCGAGACCACCCTCGGCCTCGTACCGGCCGGCTACGCGGACGGCATCCCGCGCCACGCCTCGGGCCGCGGCCCGGTGCTGGTCGGCGGCAAGCGGCGTACCGTCGCGGGCCGCGTCGCCATGGACCAGTTCGTGGTCGACCTGGGCGGGGACCTCCTCGGCCCGGGCGCGGAGGCCGTGCTGTTCGGGCCCGGCGACCGGGGCGAGCCGACCGCCGAGGACTGGGCACAGGCGGCGGACACCATCGCCTACGAGATCGTCACGCGGATCGGTCCGCGCGTGCCGCGCGTCTATCTGAACGAACGTCCGGACGGGCAGGAGCACGAGCAGGAGCGGGAGCGCGGGGCGAACGGAGCGGCGCAGTGAGCGAGATGGGCGCGGGGGAGTCGGCTGCCGAGGCGGTGGCGGAAACGGTGGCGGAGGCCGTGGCCGCGGCGGGCAGCTGGCGCCGGGCGGGGCTGGCCGGCGCCGCGATAGGCGTCATCGCGGCCGGTGCCGCGGCGGGAGTGGCGGTGGAGCGGCTGACCGTGGGCCGCGGCATGCGCAAGAAGGCGCGGCTGGCGCTCGACGCCTCCGGGCCGTACGGAGCGCTGCGCGGCATGCCGGGCCGCGTGGTCGCGGACGACGGTACGGAGCTGTACTACGAGGTCGACGAGGTCGAGCCGGAAGCCGGCGGCACGGCCCCGCGTAAGCGCCGGCTCTTCGGCCGGAAGACGCCCGCGCCGGTGACCGTGGTGTTCAGCCACGGCTACTGCCTGAGCCAGGACTCCTGGCACTTCCAGCGGGCCGCGCTGCGCGGTGTCGTGCGGACGGTCCACTGGGACCAGCGCAGCCACGGCCGCTCGGCGCGCGGCGCCGCGCAGGCGGACGGCGTACCCATCACGATCGACCAGCTGGGCCGCGACCTGAAGACGGTCCTGGACGCGGCGGCGCCCGACGGGCCGCTGGTGCTGGTGGGGCACTCGATGGGCGGCATGACGCTGATGGCGCTCGCCGCGCACTACCCGGACCTGATGCGCGAACGGGTCGTCGGCGTCGCCCTCGTCGGTACGTCGTCCGGGAAGCTCGGCGAGGTGAACTACGGGCTGCCGGTGGCCGGGGTGAATGCCGTACGCCGGGTGCTGCCGGGTGTGCTCAAGGCGCTCGGCTCCCAGGTGGACCTGGTGGAGCGGGGCCGGCGGGCCACCGCCGATCTCTTCGCGGGGATGATCAAGCGCTACTCCTTCGGCTCGAAGGACGTCGACCCGGCGGTCGCGCGCTTCGCCGAGCGGCTGATCGAGGGCACGCCGATCGACGTGGTCGCGGAGTTCTACCCGGCGTTCCAGGAGCACGACAAGGCGGAGGCGCTCACCGTCTTCGCCGGGATCCCGACCCTCATCCTCGCGGGGGATAAGGACCTGGTGACCCCGAGCGGCCACAGCGAGGCGATCGCGGACCTGCTGCCGGACGCCGAGCTGGTGATCGTGCCGGACGGGGGGCATCTGGTGATGCTGGAGCACCCGGAGGCCGTCACGGACCGGCTGGCGGATCTGCTGGCGCGCGCGGGAGCCGTCCCGGCAGCGACTAACGTTGGCGCGTATGGAAGCACCGCACAACCCGGCACCGGCAACTGAGGGCGCCGCGACTGGCTCCACGATCGGCACAGGGGCCCTCGCCGCGACTGGCGCCGCGACCGGCGCCGTGACCGAGCGCATTGCTCGGATGACCGTTCGATCTCCCGAGCAGATGCAGGAGCTCGGCCGCAGGCTCGCCAAGGTACTGCGCGCCGGCGATCTCGTACTGCTCACCGGCGAACTCGGCGCGGGCAAGACGACCCTGACCCGCGGGCTCGGCGAGGGCCTGGGCGTCCGGGGCGCCGTGACCTCGCCGACCTTCGTGATCGCCCGCGTGCACCCGTCTACCTCCGGCGGCCCGCCGCTGGTGCATGTGGACGCGTACCGGCTGGGCGGCGGGCTGGACGAGATGGAGGACCTCGACCTCGACGTCTCGCTGCCGGCCTCGGTGGTGGTCGTGGAGTGGGGCGAAGGCAAGGTCGAGGACCTGTCCGACGACCGGCTGCATGTGGTGATCCAGCGGGCCGTCGGCCACGAGGCGGTCCTCGACGACGTGCGCGAGGTGACGCTGACGGGCGTCGGCGCACGCTGGACGGCGGCGGACCTGGCCGGTGTGACGGCCTGAGCCGCGAGGCGTAGGCCGGGGGCCGGGGCCGTACCTCGCGCTTTGGACCCGTACGTTCCGACAACGTTCCGACATGTCGTCGGCAAGATGTTGCGCGGGCGGTGCCGCGCGTGGTCACATGGATACCGAGACCTGGTTAGGTCTACCTAACCACGCCTTCCCCCGGAGCCCCAGGAGGCATCCATGCCGGCATCAGAACGCGAAGCGCAGCCTCGGTCCCCGCAGTCGCCGCGCACATCGCCGTCGGTCGTGTCGATGCGGGATCTGCTGGCCTCCTGCGCGGCGGCGACCGCCGTGTCGACGCCGCCCCGGGAACCGGAGACCGGGCGGCAGGCCAGGCCGGAGCCGAAGCTGGAGCAGGGGCGCGCCGCGGCCTGAAGCCTTTACGGGTCCCTCGTACGGGGGATTCTGGCGGGGTGGGCATCGGGCATGCAGCCGCGCGTCAGGTGGCCAGCCTCAGGCCTTACGGGACGACGACGACCTTCGTGTTGATCGTCGCGAACGTCCACATCGCGTTGCCGTCCCCGCGCGTCATCCGGACGCCGCCCGTCTTGCGGGCCGGGTCGGGGGCCGGCACCGAGCCGTCCACGGCGGCGCTGAAGCCGACGGAGACGTTGTCGACGCTCGCGAACCGGACGACGTGCTCGACCGGGAGACCGTCGGATCCGGTGATCTTCCCGGACCGCGAGGTCACCGTGTACGAGCCGGGCTTCGGGCTGACCGTGCTCGGCATGACCTCGAACGTCCTGGCCGGCTGCCCGGCCGCGCCGACGAGCCAGACGCGCTTGGTGCCGAGCGAGTAGACGACCCGTACGCCCGTACCCGAATTCGTGGGGAGGGCCGTCGCGGCGCTGCCCTGGTCCGTCCCCTTCGCCTTTTCCTTGTCCGTGCCCTTCGGCGGGGCGGTCCCCTCGGTGGAGGCAGAGGTGGAGGGCTGGGTGGACACCAGCTGCGCGGGGGCGTTCGCCGAGGCCTGGTACGCGAGGAAGCCGACCACGGCGAGGGCCGCCGCGGTGAGCCCGGCCACGAATCCCGAGCTGCTCCGTGACACCTTGCTCCACCTCTCGCACCACTCGCACATACGGACTTGGGGTGACGGTAGCAGCCGGTACCGGCGGGGACGGGGCGCCGTGCCCCCGCCGTACAGGGCCTAGGCTGTTTGCGTGCTCTTGCTCGCTGTTGATACCGCCACTCCCGCCGTCACCGTCGCCCTCCACGACGGCGACTCCGTCGTCGCCGAGGCCGCCCAGGTCGACGCCCGCCGGCACGGGGAGCTGCTGCTGCCCGCCGTCGACCGGGTGCTGGCCCAGGCCGGGCTGAAACTCGACGCCGTGACGGACGTCGTCGTCGGCGTCGGCCCGGGTCCGTACACCGGGCTGCGCGTCGGACTGGTGACCGCCACGACCTTCGGATCGGTGCTCGGTGTGCCGGTGCGCGGGCTGTGCACGCTGGACGGCCTCGCGTACGCCTCGGGCATCGACGGCCCCTTCGTGGTGGCGACGGACGCGCGGCGCAAGGAGGTGTACTGGGCGCGGTACGACGACGCCCGTACGCGCGCGTCGGAGCCCTCCGTCGACCGGCCCGCCGATATCGCGGCGGACGTCGCCGGGCTTCCGGCGGTGGGCGCCGGCGCCCTGCTGTACCCCGAGGTGTTCCCGGACGCGCGCGGCCCCGAGCACCAGTCCGCGGCGGCGCTGGCGGCGCTGGCCGCGGAGCGGCTGGCGGCGGGGGACGCGTTCCTGGCGCCGCTGCCGATGTATCTGCGCAGGCCGGACGCGCAGGTGCCGAAGAACTACAAGGTGGTCACTCCCCAGTGAGCGCCGGACGCGAGGCCACTGCTGCTGCGGCTGTACTGCGCGAGATGCGCTGGTGGGACATCGGGCCTGTGCTGGAGCTCGAACAGGAGCTGTTCCCGGAGGACGCCTGGTCGGCCGGGATGTTCTGGTCCGAGCTCGCCCACGGGCGCGGCCCGCAGGCCACCCGCCGCTATGTCGTCGCGGAGGACGCCGACGGTCGGGTGGTCGGGTACGCGGGACTGGCCGCCGCCGGGGGCCTCGGCGACGTACAGACGATCGCGGCGGCCCGCGACCAGTGGGGTACGGGGCTCGGGGCCCGGCTGCTCACCGACCTGCTGCGGCACGCCACCGCGTTCGAGTGCTCCGAGGTGCTGCTGGAGGTGCGGGTGGACAACACGCGCGCGCAGCGGCTGTACGAGCGCTTCGGCTTCGAGCCGATCGGCTTCCGGCGCGGCTACTACCAGCCGGGCAATGTGGACGCGCTCGTGATGCGGCTGACCGACCCGTCCGCATCCGGATCCGAAGCCGGGTCCGTGTCCGACTCTGTGTCTGAATCCCCTGAATCCGTACCTGTGCAAGGAACTGAGATCCATGGCTGACGAACCTCTCGTCCTCGGTATCGAGACCTCGTGCGACGAGACCGGTGTCGGCATCGTCCGCGGCCACACCCTGCTGGCCGACGCGATCGCGTCGAGCGTCGACGAGCACGCGCGCTTCGGCGGTGTCGTGCCGGAGGTCGCCTCGCGCGCGCACCTGGAGGCGATGGTGCCGACCATCGAGCGCGCGCTGAAGGAGGCCGGCGTCAGCGCGAAGGACCTCGACGGCATCGCGGTGACGGCGGGGCCGGGGCTGGCGGGAGCGCTGCTGGTCGGTGTCTCGGCGGCGAAGGCGTACGCGTACGCGCTGGGCAAGCCGCTGTACGGCGTGAACCACCTCGCCTCGCACATCTGCGTCGACCAGCTGGAGCACGGCGCGCTGCCCGAGCCGACGATGGCGCTGCTGGTGTCGGGCGGCCACTCGTCGCTGCTGCTGGCGCCCGACATCACGTCGGACGTACGGCCGCTGGGCGCGACGATCGACGACGCGGCGGGCGAGGCCTTCGACAAGATCGCGCGGGTGCTGAACCTCGGGTTCCCGGGCGGGCCCGTCATCGACCGGCTCGCCAAGGAGGGCGACCCGGCCGCGATCCACTTCCCGCGCGGTCTGACGGGGCCGCGCGACGCGGTGTACGACTTCTCCTTCTCCGGGCTGAAGACGGCGGTGGCCCGCTGGATCGAGGCCAAGCGGAACGCGGGTGAGGAGGTGCCGGTGCGTGATGTGGCGGCGTCCTTCCAGGAGGCGGTCGTGGACGTGCTGACGCGCAAGGCGATCCGTGCGTGCAAGGACGAGGGCGTCGGCCACCTGATGATCGGCGGCGGCGTGGCGGCCAACTCCCGGCTGCGGTCCCTGGCGGAGGAGCGGTGCGCTGACGCGGGGATCACCCTGCGGGTGCCGCGGCCCAAGCTGTGTACGGACAACGGAGCGATGGTCGCGGCGCTGGGCGCGGAGATGGTGGCGCGGGGGCGGGCGGCGTCGGACTGGGACCTGTCGGCGGACTCGTCGCTGCCGGTGACGGACCCGCATGTGCCGGGGGCGGGGGGCCGCGCGGGTCATGGTCATGGCCATGACCATGTGCACGAGCTGAGTAAGGACAACCTGCACTCAAAGGACAACCTGTACTCATGAGCACCGTCGCGCTGATGTGGGAGGCCCGGGCCGTGGAGGGCCGGGGGGCGGAGTTGCTGGAGTGGGCACGGGCGCAGGCGGATCGGCTGGCGCGCGAGCCCGAGCGCCGAGAGCTCTTCCGCGCCCAGCAGGACCGGGTGCTCGTCATCACGTGGTGGGACGCCGAGCCGGCCGACGAACTGCCGGAACTGCCGGAGCCGGCCGACGAGCTGATCACGCGAGCGGTCCACAGGTGGCGTTTCGAGTCCGTCGGTACGGGGTGACGGGGGCGGGAGCCTGACCCGGGGGCGAGTTCGTTCGGGTGGGGGGCCGCCCGGTTGGTGATGATGGCGGCTCCGGGCCGGGCGTCAAGGGCGCTCCCTTCGGTCGCGTCGCTGCGCGATGGCCTTTGGCCACCCTGGACTCCCGTCCCTCCACCGCTGACTGATGAGTGGGGGGCGGCCCCCGGGGCGGGGCCCGGGGCTGCCTATCGGTTGGCCCGGGCCCGCTGCCGGCCGCGGGCCGGTGAGTGGTTGCGGGGCGCGGCAGGTCCGGGATGGGCTCGGCGGCCACCAGGCCGGTGGGGCGGGGCGTGCGTGGCCGGGGGCGGGTCGTGCGGGGAGGGGGCCGCCCGGTTGGTGATGATGGCGGTTGCGGGCCGGGTGTCAAGGGCGCTCCCTGCGGTCGCGTCGCTGCGCG
>NZ_JBSOPZ010000032.1:0-90850 GCF_053763515.1 Streptomyces mabaensis | reverse complement strand
CCCCCCCCCCCCCCCCCCCCCCCCCCCCCCCCCCCCCCCCCCCCCCCCCCCCCCCCCCCCCCCCCCCCCCCCCCCCGACTGGCGGCTCCCGAACCGGGTCTGTGGGGACAGTCGGTGCGGCGGGTGGTACGGGGTGTGGTGCGCGGTGTGGTGCGGTTCTAACGTGTCACTGCTCAGTGCGCGACGGCGCGTGCCATGCTCCCGCGGCGCGGCTGCATGGACTGCGACGGCATCCCTGGCAGCGGAACCCCGGCGGATTCCGTGCTCCGGACCGGCGACTGGCGCCCGCCCGGTGCCTGAGCGCGGCGCGGCTGCGCGGCCACACCGTTCTGGACGTCCATCACGGCGTGCGCCACGAGTCCGCCCATGGGGTCGTGCCGGATCAGATCCCGCAGCCTGCTGCGGGACGACCGTCCTTCGTTACCCGGGTACAGGTGCTTGCCGAGCCCGACTGCGTGGGCCAGCGCGGCGAGCGCCGCGGTCCGCGGGTCCGGCGGTACGCCGGTGCGGATCGCACTGTCCAGCCGGGCCCTGATCTCCCGGCTGATTGCCGTGTCCGTCGCCTGGTAGCGAGTCGTCGGCAGAACTCCGCACATCTGGCCCGCCACGGCATGCACCATGCCGCACCGCTCCAGATGCGAGAGGTAGGTCTGGCGCAGCCCCAGGCGGGGCCCGCCGATCCAGTGGACGGCGCGCACCGGGCTGCCGCGTCTGCGCAGCAGTTCCAGTGCGGAGTCCAATGTCGGATCTCCTGTCGGCCGTGGCATCACCACGGCGATACGATCCCCGTCTGGGGCTATCCGTCCCGCCAGAGCCAGCTCTACTAGCTGGGCCCCGGCAAGGCCGAGGTCGAGCGACTGCGGCTGCGCCGTGGTTCCCGTGGTCGGGTCCAAGGCGAGCAACAGAAGCTCTTCCGGAATTGTTCTGCGGCTCCTGCCCATCCATGCCTCCCCGCGTGGATGAATGACAGGGTGACCCCTCTCACATTCATCTGTCGAGAGCGCCTGGGTGCTTTGTTCGGGAACCAGTAGGTATGTCGTTCTCGTCTAGCACGTGAACGCGGTCCACGGGACGGGACACTGGTAGACGGTTCGGACAGCTTGGACAGCTTGAAAGCTTGGGCAGCTAGCAGCTAGAGGAGGCATCGGTGGCGGGCGAGTCCCCCGACAAGTCGGAGCAGCAGGGATCGTCGGGGGAGAGCACTCCGGCAGAGAGTGACCCACGGCTGTCCGTCTTCCGCGAGCCGAAGGTGAGTACGGATCAGCCGACGGCGGTGTTCAAGATGCCGCGCCCGACGGAGCCGTCGGAAGCGGGCAGCGGCGACTCGCGCCTGCGTGCGGCGGTGGCGGCGTGGGTGGCCACGGCGGAAGACGAGACCCCGTCACCCGCCACGCGGCCCACGGAGGACCCCCGGAACCCAGCCGTACCGGAAGCCCGCGACCCCAAGCCCCAGGCCGCGGAGGCGCCGGGAGAGGAGCCACCGCAGGACGCCGAGCCCGCGCGTGGTTCCGGGTCCCTGGGCCCCGCCGGCGAGTCCGAGCCCGCGGCGGGCGGGGACGCCGACGCCCAGCTGCGCGGCGGGGATGCCGACAAGTCCGACCGCCCTGTGGCCGATGCGGCCGCGCCTGCTGCGGGCGAGCCCGCGCGTGGTTCCGGGCCTGCGGACGGGGCGTCGGACAGCGACGTTGACGCGAAGCCGTCGCGCGGTGCGGGTGCCGACGAGGCCGGCCGCCCTGCGGCCGCGACGGGTGCGGACGCTGACGCGTCGCACGGTGCGGAGCCCGCGCGTGGTTCCGGGCCTGCGGACCGGGCAACGGCCGAGGGCGTGGCTGCGAAGGCCGCGCCCGCAGCCCGTGACCCCAAGCCGGTTGCGGACAGGGAGCCGTCGGGCGGCGCGGGTGCCGATGAGGCCGCCCGCTCTGCGGCCGAGCCCGCGGGGCCGTCTCGCGGTGCCGAGCCGGCGGGTGGTTCCCGGCCGGTGGCCGGGGCGTCGGCCGGCGACGCTGACGTGAAGCCGGCGGGTGCTGACGCAGACGCGTCGCGTGACGCGGAGCCTGCGCGTGGTCCCGGGGTTTCGGCCGAGGACGTGGCCCAGAAGGCCGCGCCTGCAGCCCGCGACCCCAAGGCTGCCGTGGACAGGGAGCCGTCGCGCAAAGCGAGTGCCGACAAGCCCGACCGCCCTGCGGGCGAGCCCACGCGTGGCTCCGGGTCTGCGGACGGGGTGTCGGACAGCGACGCTGACGCGAAGCCGTCTCGCGGCGCGGGTGCCGACGGGGCCCGTCGTCCTGCGGCCGCGACGGGTGCCGACGCTGAGGCGTCGCGTGACGCGAGGGCCGACAAGGCCGGCCTGCCTTCGGCCGGGGCGAAGCCTTCGGGCGAGGCGGCGGCGGAGCCGGATCGTTCCTCCGGGGCAGGGGCGGGGCAGGACGCTCCGGGTGCGGATGCAAAGGGTGTCGACCAGCCCACGGCCGTGTTCAAGGCCGTACGGCCACCCGCGCCGAAGCGGGAGTCCGCCGACCGGGCCACCACCGCGTTCAAGGCCGTACAACCGCCCGCGGCCAAGCCCAAGCCCGAGCCCGGCGCCAAGCCCAAGCCCGAGTCGGGTGCCGAGCGCACGAGCAAGTTCGTACCGCTGAAGCCCACCGGCGCAACGGCCTCCGCCACCGCAAGCGCGAGCGCAACCGCCCTGCCCGAGAGCGAGCGGACCAAGCAGCAGCCCCTCCCGCCCAAGCCGCCGCTCGACCTGCTGGCCGAGCTGACCAACACCCCGCCCCCCGAGTCCACCCCGGTGCGGACGGCCGTCTGGCGGGTCAAGATCTGGACCCCGCTGGTCCTCCTCCTGGGGATCGTCTTCGCGGTCGTACAGGCCGTGCGTCCGCTGCCCGACCCTCAGTTGTCCATGACCGCGAAGTCGACCTTCGCGTTCGAGGGGGAGAAGCCCTCCCTCCCCTGGCCCGCCGACGGTCAGGCGTTCATGGCGGCGTCGGGACTCGGTACCGTCGGGTCCTCCGGCGAGCAGAAGCCCGTACCCATCGCGAGCGTCACCAAGGCGATGACGGCGTACGTCATCCTCAAGAACCACCCCCTCAAGGAGGGCGAGGACGGCCCGTCGATCCCGATCGACGCCAAGGGCGAGGCCGAGGGCCAGCTGGACAAGTCGGACGGCGAGTCGACGCTGAACACCGTCAAGGAGGGCGACAAGCTCACCCTCCGCGACGCGCTCGCGGCCATCATGATTCCGTCCGCAAACAACATCGCGCGGCAGCTGGCGCGGTGGGACGCGGGTTCCGAGGAGGCGTTCGTCAAGAAGATGAACGAGGCCGCCGAGGAGCTCGGGATGAAGAACACCACCTACACGGATCCGTCCGGACTCGACGCGACGACCGTGAGCACGGCCGAGGACCAGGTGAAGCTGGGTCTGGAGCTGGTGGAAATCCCCGCGTTGATGGACATCACCAAGCTGCCGTCGTGGGAGGACCCCTCGGGCAAGAACTGGCGGAACTGGAACGAGCTCGTCCCGTTCAACGGCGCGCTCGGCATCAAGACCGGCAGCACGACGAAGGCCGGCGGCAACCTGCTGTTCGCCGCGCACAAGAAGGTCGGTGCGACCGACCAGCTCATCGTCGGCGCGGTGCTCGCCCAGCACGACACGCCCATCCTCGGCACCGCCATCCAGGCGAGCAAGGACATCATGCTCGCGACGCAGGAGCTGCTCGAGTCGCGCGTCGTCGTGAAGAAGGGCGATGTCGTCGGCCACGTCGACGACGGCCTGGGCGGGACGACGCCCGTCGTCGCGACCAAGGACGTGAACGCCGTGGGCTGGCCCGGACTGACGGTGAAGATTGAACTGACCGACGGCGGCTCGGCCGTCCCGCACTCGGCCGCGGCCGGGACGGAGGTCGGGACCCTGACCGTGGGTGAGGGTGCCAGCCAGGTGAAGGTGCCGGTCGCGCTCCAGGCGGAGCTCACGGAACCGTCGTTCGGCGACAAGCTGACGCGAGTCGCCTGAGCCCACGGCCGACTGCCTGCCGCCCCGGGGACGGAGGGGGGGGGTCGGGGGGGGGGAAGGGGGGAAAAAGTGGAGAACGGAGAAAGGTTGCGTGGGCGTGCACCAAAGTGGGGAGAAAGGGGGATGGGGGTCGCTGGAGCCCAGGGCGGATTGCTTTCCCCCCTGGACCGGGACGCGTGTTCCTGGTCCCGGGCCCTGGGCAACCACTTGACGCCCGTACAGCGTCTACGTGTACGTACACCGGAACTTCACCGGGGGTGAGGGCGCCGCGCGGAAAGACGGGGAGTGTCGGGAGTGACCACCGCTGAGCCGAAGCGCGCCGACGGAGAACGCGACGCGGAGGCCGGGGCGGCGCGGCAGCCGCGCGAGGCCGGGGCGGCGCGAATAGCGCTCGCGTCGGCCGCACCCACCGCCCCCCACCCCAAAGACAGCGCATCGCGACGCCTGCTGCGCCATCCGGTGGCCGTCACCACCGCCCTCGCCGCGCTCGCCCACATCATCTGGTTCCTCTTCGTCGCAAACAGCGGCGGCGACCTCGCCGCCCAGGACGCCTGGGCCGAGTTCGTCGGCCGGCACCCCGACTCCGCGTACAACCTCGCCTGGTACGGCGGGATGCACCCCGTCTCGTACAGCGTGGTGTCCCCGTACCTCATGTCGCTGCTCGGCGTCCGTACGACGATGATGATCGCCGGCACCGTCTCGGCCGGCCTGCTCGCCCTCATCCTGACCCGCTGCCACGGGCCCGCCGCCAACGCCGCGGCCAACGCCGTGGCCAACCCCCTGCCGCCCGCGCTCGCCGGGGTGTTCGCGCTGCTCTGCAACGCGCTGTCGGGCCGGGTGACGTTCGGGCTGGGCACGATGTTCGCGCTGGGCGCCGTGGCCGCCGTCTTCTGCTGGCCGCGCCGCTGGGCGGAGAACCGATGGGCGAAGGCCGCCGTCGCCGCGCCGCTCGCCGGACTGGCGACGGCGAGCAGCCCGGTGGCCGGGCTGTTCGTCGGGATCGTCGCGGCGGCGCTGTTCCTGAGCCGGCGGCGGCCGGGGGCGTACGCGCTCGGGCTCGCGCCGGTGGCGGTCGTGGCGCTGTCCGCGTGGCTGTTCCCGTTCTCGGGGACGCAGCCGATGTCCTTCTGGACGGCCTCGCTGCCGTTGCTCTTCTCGGTCCTGGTGTTCGTCCTCGTACCGAAGAACTGGCGGACAGTCCGGATCTCCGCCGTCGTCTACGGCCTCGGGGTCCTGCTCACCTGGCTGATCGACTCTCAGGTCGGCTCCAACGTGACCCGGCTCGCGATGCTCTTCGCCGGCGTCGTGCTGGTCGCCGCGCTGCCCTTCGCCGTACCGCGCTCGCGCAAGTGGTACGCGATCGTGGTCGCCTGCGCGGGGCTCAACTTCTGGATCGGCTTCAAGGGCGTGGACGACGTGGTGCGTACCACCCCGGTGGCCTCCTGGGCACGTGAGCTCGCGCCGCTCGTCAACCAGTTGCAGCAGGTCGGGGCGGACCGGGGACGCGTCGAGGTGGTACCGGCGAGCAGCCACCGGGAGGCGTCGGCGCTCGCTCCGTACGTCAACCTGGCCCGCGGCTGGAACCGGCAGGCGGACATGGAGCGCAACCCGCTCTTCTACGACGACACCCTCAACGCCGACAACTACCGGGAGTGGCTGGACCGCTGGGCCGTTCATTTCGTCGTACTTCCGGAGGGCACCCCGGACTCCAGCGGGGCCGAACAGGAGACGCTGCTGGTCCGGGCGGGCCAGCCGTATCTGAAGCGGGTGTGGGGCGACGCCAACTGGCAGCTGTTCCGGGTAGAGGACCCGACGCCGCTGGCGGATCCGCCCGCCACGGTGGACCGCGCGGGGGCGGGCGGGCTGACCATCAGGGTGAAGTCGCAGGGGCGGGTGCTGATTCGCGTTCCGTACTCGCCGTGGCTGAGCCTGGTCGACGCCGAGGGCAAGCGGGTGGAACCGCCGCGGGAGACGGCCGAGTCGCGGGAGCGCGACGGGGATGACGGGCGTCCGAGGGACTTCGTCAATGTGAGCGGCTGCCTGATGAAGGCGGAGGAGGACGCGGCGGGCGACGAGTGGACGGAACTGCTCGCCCCGGAACCGGGCACGTACCGCCTCGGCGCCCCCTACGACCTCCCGCGAGGCACACCGTGCCCGGAGGAACTCCGCGACTGATCGCGCCCGCCGCGAGCGGGTCAGGCGACGGGGAACGCCACGTCGCACACCGGGTCCCCGGGCCCGGCCGCATCCCAGTCCGCGAAGTAGATCTCGCGGCACGGGCCGGTGACGGCCAGGCCCTGTTCCCGCACCCAGTCCTCGACCGCCTCGAACGCGGCGGCGATCCGCGGGAAGGCCACGTCCTCCTTGTTGACCCGCGCGTAGGCGAACCGCTGCGCGGGCTCGATCCGCAGCGTGACACTCCGGCCGCTCGCGGCTGCGTGCGCCTCGGCCGCCGCCACGTCCGCGACCGGTACGCAGGCCTCCGCCGGGCCGTCGCTCTCCTCGGTCACCTCGGCGTAGTACGCCACGAAGGGGACGCCGGCGACCCCGCCGCAGCCCTCGGCCGCCTTGACCAGCCGGTCGAACGAGGCCGGGATCCACCGCGGCAGTTCCTCGGCCAGCAGGTGTTTGCGTACGGCCAGGACGGCCTGTTCCGCCACGTCACACGTCTTGATCTCGTACAAGTCCGGTCTCCTGCCTGACAGTCGGTCACGGAGATGGGCCGCGATCGCGCGCTGCACGGTGATGCGTTCCTCGACCGCCGCCCAGTACGCCGCCACCGCGTCCGCCGCCTGCGGACCCGGCAGCCCGACGATCCCGGCGATCTCCGCCAGCGGCATGTCGATCCGCCGCAGCAGGGCGACCAGCCGCGCCTGCGCCACCTGGTCCGCGCGATACCAGCGGTAACCGCTGGACTCGTCGACCCGCGCGGGTGCGAGCAGGCCGAGCCGGTCGTAGAGGCGCAGGGCCTTGGGCGACAACCGCGAGCGCGCGGAGAACGCCCCGATGGTGAGCAGCGCGGCGCCGTCGGCCGTCCGGGTCGCCGGTGTGGCCCGCAGCGGCTCGGTCCCCGTTCTGGTCGGAGTTGTTCTCGGAGTCGTTCACCGGCCCATCCTCCCCGTCGCCGGGCCGTTCCGGCCCGGTGGAAGGAGCGTGCGCCCTGCCCCTGGGGGAAGGTCAAACGCGCGGGGGCCTATCCACCGGTCGTGTGTTCCTGCATAGTGGTCTCCCCTTGGCATACCGATCAGTCGGTCCAGACGTTTGGTGCGGTGCGAGAAGGCAATGACGTGCGTGGGGTGCGACGGCGACGGCAGAGGCGCGTTGCCCGGGATGACCTGCCAGGTGTGCGGCGCGGAGCGAGCCGGCGCCCGGCCGGCCCGGTTCAGTACCTGGATCGCCCGGGAGACTCTGCCCGGCCGCCTCTCTGCCCTGTCCACCACGGGGAAGGCCTTGCTGGCGGCGGGAGTTGTGCTGACCGCGCTCGCCCTGGTCTCGGTGTCGGTGCTCCTCGCCGGCTCCGCGGAGCCGTCCGGCGCGCCCTCCGGCGGCGGCGGTGACGGCGGCGCGGTCGCCGGTATCGGCGGCGCACCGCAGCGGATCGGCCCCACCAGCTTCCCCGGCGGCGGCTCGCCCACCCCCTCGCCGTCGGCTCCGGCGCCGCCTCCCGCCTCGTCCCGGCCGGTGCCCCCGGTGAAGCCGCCGCCCGAAGCCCGCCCGCCGGCGTACTCCTCCTGGGCCGGTCCCGGATGCACCGGCGGCCATTACCGCGAGCACGGCCGCTACCACAAGGGGGACGACGGCTGGTACACGGTGAACTCAGGTGGCTACCAAGGCAGTTCGTGCGACGGCAGCTTCTCGGCGGTCCCCATGTCGGGGAGCGCGACCCAGGACTACGGCAACACGGCGACCTGGTCGTGGCGGATCGGCACGGGCTTCGACGAGTGTGCTCTCGGGGTGTACATCCCCAAGGGCCAGCGGGACCAGGACGTGGCGGGCGACCCCACGCAGTACCACGTACTGGCCGACCCGTACGACGACCACTCCCGCTACCGGACCTTCCGGGTCGACCAGACCGTCCACCGGGGTGAGCTGGTGAGCGTCGGGAGCTACGAGGTGCGGGGCGAGTGGTTTGCCGTACAGCTCACCGACCGGGGCGAGGACTGGGGCAGCGACGGGCGCGAGGGCGCGCACCACGCGGCGGCGCAGATGCACCTCACCTGTCGCACCTGACCGCTTACGTCCACTCACGCGCGGTCACGACGGGTGCATGCGTACGAGGGCTCGCCTAGGATCCAAGTGGCGCACCTTCACCGCATCCCGGCTTCCTCGAGGGAGTGACCACGGATGACCACAGAGCGCAAGAAGGACCTCGCGGCCGCCGCGCAGGAGCAGGCGACGGACCACGCCCCACCCCCGCCCGGCCACGGCTACGCGGGCCCGATCCAGAGCAAGATCAAGGGCGGGGCGCACACGAAGCCGGACCTGAAGCGGTCGGGCTCCCCGAAGGGCGACCGGATCGGCGAGCGAACGAAGGGCCTGAGCTGACCCAGCCGAAGACCGCACCCCGACGGGACACCCTCAGCGCGCCGGGGGCCTGGGCTCCCGGCCGGCTTGGGGCATTCGCATGGGTCAGCACCAGTCCGAACCGGCGCGGTCCGCGATGATCTCCACCTGGACGGTTCCGTTGTCCGGGCCATTCACCGTGAGATACGCAGTCGTGCCGCCCATCCGTTTGGTGAAACAGTCGGACACCGAGTCGTCACCGCGCGCGCCGCTCGGCCGCCAGCCGTTCGCCTGCGCGGCCTCCCGGTAGTGGACGAGGGTGCTCCGCAGGGACGCGCCATGCCTGTACTCCCTCCCGACGGACACGAACAGATCGTCGTCGTCGCACCCCTTGTACGGGACGCCCTTCCCGGCCCCCGCCGGCCCTGCGTCCAGCACGGGATCCCCCGCCATCGTCTCCGCGAGCCGGTCCTCCTGCTCCCCACACCCGTACACGAACAGGAAATACCCGGCCGGAATCCCCACGAGCATCACCACCGGCACGGCCACCAGACCGGCCACCAGTATCCCCACCCTCTGTCTCCGCATACCGCCGGACGCTAGCGCAAGAGAGCGACGGCCGATGCCCCGCCCGGTGATGGGGCGGGGCATGGCGGGAACTCACGAAGGCGGAAAGCCGCCGACCCGGGGGAAGTTCCCGGCCACTCCGAGCTTCCCGGCGGTCAGTTCTACGCTCCCCGTTCCGAGGGGGCGGGTGGAGGTGCCGGGCAGGACCCACACTGCGCCGCGGTAGTTGTCCTCGCCCTCCGCGCCGATGATCAGGTCAGGGTGACCGTCCGCCTTGACGTCGCCGACCGTAAGCGTGGTACCGAACCTGTCGTCCTCCTCCGATACCCCGGGCACCGACCCGGTCTCCTGGGAGATCTCGTACGAGCCGGCGCCGGGTGTGCCGGTTTTCTGGCCTGGGATGACGACGACGACTCCAGCATCAGCCTGACCGTTCCGCTGCTGTCCGGGCACGCCGACGATGATGTCGCCGAGACCGTCCTTGTTCAGATCGGCGACGGCGACGGCGGTGCCGAACGCGTTTTCCTTCGTCGACGTGCCGGAGACGCCGGCCGTGTTCTGGCTGATGTGCACCGGTGCCGCAGCGAGACCGTTGCTGCCGCCGTACCAGAGCGCGAGTTGACCGCCCAGGTGCCCGTGGGTGCCCTCGACCGGTTCGTCGGGGTCGCCGACAACAAGGTCGTGGTAGCCATCGCCGTTGACATCCCCGACGGCGGTGGTCGTGCCGTCGATGGGCAGAGGGGTGCTGCCGTTACCGGGGTCGACGTACACAAGGCCGCCGCTATAGCCACCGACCCGGACTGAGGTGACGATTCGCTCGACGCTTCCGTCGCGACGGAAGTCCGCGAAGTCGGTGACGGCGGCCGAGGGGGTATGCCGGGTCAGCGATTTCGTGCTGACCGAGCCGTCGCGCTTGAGCGTGCCGCTGAACTCGACCGACCCGTCGTAGCCGCCGACCAGTACACGCGGGCCGCGACTGTCGCGCACCGCGGCGACATCCAGGCCGTACCGACCGCTCCCGACCATCGGTACGGGTAGCGTGCTCGCGGCGGCCAGGCCGTTCTTGCCGCCCCATAGCACGGTGACCATGCCGGCTTTCGCTGCGCCGAGGCCCTCGTTGGGTGCTCCGACGATCAGGTCGCTGTAGCCGTCCCTGTCGAGGTCGGCATACGCCGTCGCGGCACCGAAGAGGTCATCGACCTCGGCAGTGCCCGGCACGCCGGCGGCGTTCTGTGTGATGACGGCCTTGCGCAAGGTCGAGACCCCGGTCCTGGAGCCGTACAGGACCACGACCGCACCCGCGCCGCCCTTGCCTCCCACCGTGGCCGCGGGCGCCGGCACGACCAGGTCGTGGTAGCCGTCCCCGTTGAAATCCGCCGGCGCGGCGATGGGCTTCGCCATGGCGTTGGCGGGCATGACGACCAAGCCGGCCACGGCGGCGCAGGACACGGCAATCGCCGTCGCCAGCCTGCCTCTTCCAGTTCTCCCCACCCTATTTCCCCTCCTGGTACACAGTGAGACAGCGAGATCGTACGAGTGAAACCGGCCACTGGAGGGGGCAGGGGGCCTCCGGAGCTGCCGGACAACGCGAGCAGCACCCTCATCGGCACCAGCGCCGACGACAACCGCGTCGCCTGGATGTCGTGTTCGCCATGACGAACGAGCGAGGTGGGGCGAGTTGGGCGCTGACCTGGGTAACGCTGACCTCGGTGCCTGCGGCGCTTGAGCCCCGCTGGCAGCCGCTGTTCTCCGTGGTCCCCGTTCGATCTGTCGCGGTTGTGGCACGGGAGCCGGTTCGCCGACCCGCCAGGAGCACTGATTGCCGCATCCAGCATGATGGCCGGCATGCCGCTGACCCTTGGTCCCGACCGCAAGACTCGCGAGTTCACGTGCGACTGTTGCAATGCCCCGATTGAGCGGGCTTGGGACTTCATCTATACCGACGGTGCACCACACGCCGTGTACTTCGCGGACTGCTTCCACCACACCGACCGAGACCACGACGCGTGGATAGACGTGGTCTTCGGTACGTGGGGCGAAGGGCCGGACAGATGGGACGATCACGTTGCCTTCGCCTGCCGCGTCGGTCCCGTCGTTGGCCAGACCGAGCCCGCCTCCACATTGGTAACCGCTGGACTAGCTCATCCCGATGGGCCGCTCTTCGGGCTCAAGCTCGACCGTGAAGCCGCCCTGCAACACCCTCGGCTGGATGAGTTCTGGCAAGTCTCGGACTTCATCCTGGAGAACGACCCCCTGGTACGGGGGCACGTCTACGGTCACTAGGTGAACCAAGGTCCGGAGGGGAGCCGACCAGCCCCAGCCGGCCCTCTTGTACCTCGTCATGGTGCTCGCTCTAGTCGCGCGACCGGCGGTGAGCCGGGGACTGGGCGGCGAGCGGAGCAAGCCCCCTTGATTTGCGAAGGGCCGGCTTGAGAGAGAGCCCCTCTTGAGCTGGCTCTTCTGTCTGCTTCCCGCCTGCCGCTCGCCTCGCAGAACTCTCTAAACTCTCTCTTTTACTTGCTTTGCTTCCTCTGTTCGCTCTAGTGTGGGGTGACCGACACCGACTGGCAAGTGGGGAGAGGGCATGAGCCCAACCATTGAGGTTGATGAACAGACGTATCGCTCTATCGAGTTCGCCGCGCGCATGGGCGGTACCACTGCAAGTGAGGTCGTCGCTCGGCTCGTGAGAACCGCAAGCGTGCCGCCCTCTGCGCCAGCCACCACCGGCAAGGAGGATGCGGAGGCGGAGCGCAAGGTCGACGTGTACGTCGACTATGAAGGTCATCGCACCCATGGCAGCTATGACCGGGACACGAAGCGGATCGACATCACGTCGGGGCCGCTTGCCGGGCAAGGCTTCAAGACACCCACTGGGGCGGCCCGGGCGGTGGTGGCACACTACAAGCCGGGCGTCAACCCAAATCGCAATGGCTGGTCGTTTTGGATGCTCGACGACGGGTCTGGCGAGTTCCTGCAGACCATCCGATACTCGACATGAGCTCGTGGCGGGCGACCTGCTGTGCCCCTTCCCGTCCGTGTGCGGGCGGGCCGCCCGGGGCGGGGATACGGAAGTAATGGCACGCGTGTGGCACGGCGTCTGAAACGGCGAAGGGCCAGCCTGGGAGAGAACCTCCCCTGAGCTGGCCCTGCTCTCTGTGCCCCCGGCAGGATTCGAACCTGCGGCACCCGCTTCAGGAGTGGGATCGAATCCTTGCCGGGTGGCGCCCGAAGCTGCCGCGTGATGCTGTCCTGCCTGGTCAGTCAGCGCAACGGGGCGTCGTGCTCCGTCCCGCTCGTGACACTTCATGCCGGAACGTCCGCTCACGCATCGCGCACGCATGACAGGGCGGCCGGGGCTTGCTGCCGGGCCTCTCTGGGCCGTGCTCTGCCACTCATGCAGCGATTGGGAGCGAGATGGAGGAAGCACCCAATCTCGACCACCGGCATGCTCAGCGTAGAAATGTGTGACTGAGCGCCGCAGTTGGCGCGTACGGCCAACTACGGCGCTCAGCGAAAGGGTGCAGTGGCTGGGAATCGGGTGGGACCTGGGCGGCGATCGTCTCCCCCGGCCGGCCTGGACGGCGTCGGTCCGTGCGACTCCGCCGCCTACGCCACGGGACCGAGGTCGCCTTCGACGACGGTCCGGATGATCGGGGGCCGGTCCCAGAGGGCAAGGAGTTCGTTGGCGAGGTCCGCGATGGCCAGCGGGTCCTCGTCTTGGCGTGCCTCGATGGCAGCCGCCGACAGGCCGCGGGGGACGGCTTTGGCATCGAGGAGGACGCGCCATTCCTGCGGCGCGAGCTCCAGGTACTCCAGCCCGGTCAGCTCGGCGATCTCCAGTACGTCGGCGAGCGTGCCGGGGTAGGCGGTGAGGGTCCGCAGCCGCGGCAGCCCCATCAGCGGCGCGAGGCTGAGCGGCGGACCGTCCCACACGCCGACGGACAGAACTTCCAGGCCGGGGTGGACGGCCTCCTCGATGCTCCGCAGGCTCGATGTGTTGACCCAAGCCACGGCCGGTGGCCGCTGAACCTCCTGGCTAATGGGTTCCGCGCCCGGCCGGTCCAGCACCAAGTCGGTGAGGGAGTCGGCGACGAGCGCGGCGCCGACGCTCTCCTCATGGGAGAGGATGATGACCTGTCCGGTGTGTCCGCGGGGGCCCGGTGTCAGATCGACGGCCAGCCGGTCGCCGCCTCCGTTGTCACCGAAGACGATCCAGCCCGGTGAGCCAACCAGCCCCTGCACGACGGCGTCGGGCCGCACGTCGACCGCATCCATCGCCGCGAACTGCCAGAGGCAGTAGCGCGTCGCCGCCTCGGCGACGTACAGGTCCTTCAAGCCGAAGAGTTCGCAGCGGACCGCCTCGGAATGGCGGCGCGCCGCCTCGTAGTCGCCGCGCCAGTCCTCCCAGTCCGCCCGTGTCACCCGGTAGAGCGCTTTGAGCTCGTCGGGCAGGGCTATGCCAAGGCGCGACTCCGCCGCGGCGATCTCGGCTTCCGTGGCGCCGACGGCGCCGGGCAGCCGTTCGCGGAGCGTCTGCTCCAGCACCGCCGGGTCCGCCGACGGCGCCGGCACCGCCTCGGGCGCAGGATCGGGAAGGCGATGCCAGGGCTCGGGAAGCGAGTTCTCGACCAGGACGAGCGCCCCCGGATGCGGGCCGATGCCGGACTCCACGGCTGGGCTGGGCTCGAGCAGGTGAAGCAGGGTCCTCCCCGCCGGCTCGATCTCCACCGCGAACGAAACGGCCTCGATGCCGTCCTTCGCCAGAGCGTCGCGCACCCGCTCCACGGCGTCGTACTCGTCCCGCATGTCATCCACCTGGGCGGCTCGGCCCAGCGGCGGCAACCGTCGCTCCAGGGGCACGCTCCAGCCACCCTGGCCGATACAACCCACCACGCGACCACCCGGGTCGGCGAGGCGCTCCGTATGTTCCGCCCGCAGGAGCCGCAGTACGGGCTCCCAAGTCGCGAAGTCGTGAATCGAGGGAGTGGGGTTCAGTTGATCATCCATCCGCAGACCGTACGCGGGGCCGCTGACATCAGGCCCCGGGCCCCTCACGCCGCCGGGAGCCAGCAACGGCAGCCAACCAAAACGCTCACGGTCCATCTACAGCGCTCAGTCACAACATGAGGCCGTCTTGCTCGCTGTTTCCGGTCCTGGTCACATGGTCGTTGGAAGCTGATGGGATGCGAAACGGGGGCGCGTGAGCGGCTTACAGGTCTCCGCATGGAAGCGTTACGGACACGACCGCTCTACGTGAATCAGTCGGACGGCAAGAAGGTCGCATGGCTCGACCGCCGCACGGGGTATCTGAAGCTTCTGGTTGAGGAACAGCGGGACGCGGAGGACCGCCTGTACGCGCTGTTTCCACCGTCGCCAAGCAACTCGTCGTGGACGGCTGGGAGGTACGAGGACGACCCCAAGACCGACGCCTGCGCGCGCACCATCGCGCTGGACTCCGACACGGTCCAGGCCCTGCGACGGCACCGCGCCCAGCAGGACGAGCTGTACGAGGAGATCGGTCTCCCACCGGTCCGGCTCCACGACTTGCGTCACGGTGCCGCAACGCTGGCCCATGCGGCGGGGCCGACCTTGAAGGACATCCAGGAGATGCTCGGCCACTCCTCGATCACCTTCACGGCCGACACGTAGACGAGTCTGCTTCCCGAAGCGGAGCTGGCGATCGCCGAGGCCGCGGCCCGGCTCGTACCGCGCGCCCGCGCCACGTCCGAGGACACCGGGCTCGGGGTGGGCGCCCAGCCCGGCGAGGCCGACGAGTCCGTGCCGGATGGTGCTGAACCATTGGGCGATGTTCGGGAGATCAACTCCCCGACCGCCCGCTCACGCACCGCTCACGCACCGCTCACGCAAACGGCCCCGGACGAGAGGTCCGAAGCCGAATAGAGCGCCTCCCTGGGGAGAAACCCCAGGTCAGCAGCTTAGCGCGTTGTGCCCCCGGCAGGATTTGCAGGAGGAGCAGGCAGCCCGCTGCGGCCCGGCGGACGCCACCCACAGATCGCCCTCACCCACGAACAGCTCGCCGCCCTCGCCGGAACCTCCCGCGAAACCTGCACCAAAGTGCTGCGCGACTACGCTGACCAAGGGCTGCTCCGCCTCGCCCGCGGCCGCATCACCGTCCTCGACACCGCCCGGCTCAAGGACGCCGCGGGCTGACGTCACCAAACCGTAAGACCGCCACCACACACCCAGCGGGCCTGGTGGATCTACAGTCACATCGGTCCCGACACACAGGAGTCCTCCATGCGCGCCCGCACCCTCCTCCCTGCCGTCCTGACTGCAGCCCTGCTCACCGCCACCGGATGCGGAACCGACGGCGGCTCCGACTCCGCCGGTGACCCGGGGGCCGCGTCGTCGAAGGCATCGTCACCCGCGCAGCAGACCACCCCCTCCGACGCCGGCGAGACGGGTACTGCTGGGGCTGAGGTGCCCGAGGCGTTGAAGTTCACCGGCACCACCGTGGACGGCAAGCCCTTCGACGGTAAAACCCTCGCGGGCAAGCCCACCGTGCTGTGGTTCTGGGCGCCCTGGTGCCCCAAGTGCCGCGCCCAGGCCAGCGAGACCGCGAAGGTCGCCGCCGACTACGCAGGCAAGGCCAACGTCATCGGCGTCGCCGGCCTCGACAAGAACGCCGCCATGAAGAACTTCGTATCCGAAACCAAGACCGGCGCCTTCCCCCACCTCTCCGACGAGGCAGGTGACGTATGGAAGCGGTTCGAGGTCACCGAGCAGAGCCGCTACGTCATCCTCGACAAGGATGGCAAGACCGTCTACGAAGGCGTCCTGCCCGGCGGCGAAGGACTGGCCGAGAAGGTCGCCGGACTCACCGGCTGAGCACCCGTGACCGACCTGCCCCTCGCCCTTGCGCTCACCGCGGGCATGCTCGCCGCCGTCAACCCGTGCGGATTCGCTTTGCTGCCCGCTTACCTGTCGATACTTGTCCTGGGCGACGACTCACCCACCCGTACCGCGGCGGTCGGCCGGGCCCTGGCCGCCACCGCCGCCATGACCGCCGGATTCACCGCCGTATTCGCCCTGTTCGGCCTCGCCGTCGCCCCGGTCGCGGGTCAGGTCCAGCAGCATCTGCCCTGGTTCACCATCGGCTTCGGCACGCTGCTCGCCCTCGTCGGCGCCTGGCTCCTTGCCGGACGCACCCTGCCTGCCCTGCTGCCCAAACTCCGCCGCGCCCCCGCCGTCACCCGCTCTCTCCCCTCCATGGCCCTCTTCGGCGCCGCCTACGCCATCGCCTCGCTGGGCTGCACCATCGCACCGTTCCTGGCGATCGTGGTCTCCGCGTTCCGCAGTGGATCCACGGCCGAGGGTGTGGTGCTGTTCGGGGCGTACGCAGCCGGTATGGGCGTGATCGTCGGCGCCGCCGCCCTCACTGTGGCGCTGACTCGAACCGCACGGGTGGGCCGGCTCCGCCGCCTCGGCGCTGTCGCCTCCCGTCTCGGAGGCGGCCTGCTACTCCTCGTCGGCGCGTATGTGGCCTACTACGGCTGGTACGAGATCCGTATCCTGCGCGGAGGAAGCGTCGCCGACCCCGTGATCGACGCTGCGGGCACCGTGCAACGGTGGATAGCGGAGAGCCTGAACAGCATCGGTGTGCCGGGGATCACGGTGGTGCTCGGTCTGCTGCTGCTCACCGCCCTGATGCTCCACCGCCGCAGAGCCCGCCGGGGCTCCCGCCCCGCCGGGGAGAAGGCGACACGGCGGCCCCACCTCTGACTCACCGGGCTCGAAGGCGCGGCACCCCAGCCGCAGGCGGGCTTGCGGCCCAAGGATGGCCAGGATGCCGACGACCGCAACGACGTCGCGTGGAACTCAATGATCAGACGGGGGACTGCAATGTCGCCCTGCGCGCCCTGCAGCATGATGTCGTCCTCGCGGCGGCCGCGTCACGTCACCTACTTCACTCTCTTCCTACCGGTGACCAGTTTGGTGATGTACCTTTCGCCGTCTGCGTGCGCGAGGTCGTGGGTGTAGTTCTCGGAGACATACTGCCGTCGGCCGGTCTCCGTGTCGGTGACGATGACTCGGAACCCCAAGGCGCTGCACCCGCGCCTGAATGGAACCCCGACACCCATCAGGCCCTCAGCCACGTCAACGGCAAACCGATCGCGACTGACCGGCCCGTCCACCGCTGAGCTCCGGCTGCGGCCGATCCCGAAACTGAATGGCCCGATTCCTATGGTGCGGCGCATGACGCCTCCCCGGATATACGCGAATTCTACGCCCGAAGAGATCGCCGAGGGGCCGGTGCCGTGCAGACCGTTGGCACGCTGGAGCGCAGCAGGTCCGCCGGACGGCGTTGGCGTTGGCTAACTTCCCGGCGTTCCAAGCAGCGGGGTGCGTACCGGTGCGGCCATGCCGACGAAGACCACGACCTCGTGGCCCCCCGGGTTGGTCTGCAGAGGAACCGTCTCCCAGTTGTTGGTGAGCCAGACGTTGCCCGAGGGGTCGATCTGTACGGCGGTGTTGCGGACCAGTCCGTCGCTGGTGTAGCCGGTGGACGCCGGGGAGATGGGGTCTCCGGTGCGGTGGCCGGAGGGGCAGGTCTTCGGCCGGGCGCCGCACAGGTGCGCGACGCGCTGCCCGCCGAAGTTCGAGACCCAGACGTTGTCGTCGCCGTCGACGGCGATGCCCCACGGCAGGAACAGACCGCCGCGCTCGTACGGGTGGCGCGGCGTGGTTCCGTCGGGGCGGATCATGGTCACGGAGGCTTCGGCAGCGCCGTCCCGCTGGTCGAGAGCGCCGCTTTCGGGCGGCAGGACTCCCGTGCCATCGCAGGGGATGTCGACGAGTCCCGAGTTGGCCACCCACACATTGCCCACGCTGTCCGAGGCGTTGCCCATGGGTGCGGAGATGCCGCCCCCGCTGACGTATCCGAGCGGGGCGCCCTTGGGTGAGAGCCGCAGCACGTTGTCGGATCCGTTGCCGGTCACCGAGGCACGGCCCCGGGTGTCGATCGCGACAGAGAAGGGCTTGATCAGGCCGCCGGACGGTGAGGCGATGTTGCGGGCGTGGTCGGGGCGTCCGTGCGGGACACGGGTCACGCTGCGGTTGCCGCAGTTCGCGATCCAGATGTTGCCGCGCCGGTCCGACACCGTTCCCTGCGGCTGCATGATGTCCCCGTACCGCCACCCTGTGGGCGGCGACAGCGGCGTTCCGTCAGGCCGGAACTGGGAGACGCTGCGGTACAGCGGGTCGGGGTCGAGCGGGCAGCCGGTGCCCTGGAAACCGAAGTTGCCCACCCAGACGTTCCCCTTGGGGTCGAGGGTGATTCCGTATCCGGCCCCGTAGAGGCCGCCGCCCCGGTACGGGGAGCCGGGTGCGTTCTCTCCGGTGGGGGTCAGCTTGATGACGTAGTCGCCGCCGCAGGTGGGCTCCCGGGGATCGGGGTTGTAGATGTAGTTGTTGGGGACCCAGGCGTTGCCGTGGGCGTCGAAGGCGATGTTGCCCGGGCCGTCGATGGTCCGGCCGTCGGCGTCGTACCGCACGGCGAGCGTCCAGGCGTCGGGTGCGGCGGTCAACGCGGGCGTGTACAACCGCTCCCGAAGCGACAGACGGTACAGCCCGCCCACATGGCGGCCAGGGTTGTGCGCGATGTCGAGCGCGGCCCGGAAGGTGTTGCTGGGCCGGTCCCCGCCGGCTGGGCGGGCCAGGCGGAACAGTTCCTCGCAGGTCTTGCCGGCGACGCATCCGGCGAGCGTGTTGGCCAGCGAGTTGAACGCGCGCAAGGTCGAGGTCTCGCTGCCGTTCGGCGGCGCGGCGAGCACGGCGGCGATCTTGCCGGTCGTGACGTCGGCCAGGTTCTGCGCGGTGGCGGCGGCGTTCTGCAGGCCGGGGTACGTACCGGCGATGTCGCGGCCGTCGGTGAACTGGGCCATGGCGTACGCGGCCGCCACGGTGGTCCGCTCGTTGACGACGACCCGCGGCGGTGTCCGGCGCGGCCCGTCGAGGACAGTGGCCAACCGGACCGGCTTGTGGCGGCCGCCCGCATCGGCCAGCAGATACAGGACCGCGTTGCGCTCCCGGGGCTGCTGGTACGAGATGGTGAACCGCCCCCCGGCGTCACTCCTGGCCCGGCCGAGGACGGTGGCGGGTGCTCCCCGCTCCTGCCCTGCCCGATAGAGGACGACCTCGGCGCGGGCCACGGCCGAACCGCCGCTGCGGACCGCGCCGTCCTGCCGCACGGTGCCGGCCGGAGACGCCGCATCCGGCTCCGCGGCTCCGGCGGCGGCGACGGGGACTGCAGCAAGAGCAGCACTGATCAACAGCACGGCAGAGCGGTTCACGAGCATGCGCCGGAGGCTGGCACACAAGGCGTGCCGGGACTGCGCACAGCGAGGTCGAGATCACCGGGATGCCGCAACAGCACCACACGACCGGCCCCGGCAACGACAGGACCCGGCCTCACCGTCCGATACGAGCGAAAGGGAAGCCACTTCCTCGCGTTCCTCGGCCTTGCAGCGACCGTGACGTGCTACAAGAAGCTCGCGGAGGCTTTGCGCTGCGGCGTCCGCCGTCCGTGGCGCACGGTCAGCCCACACCCACCTGCTCCGCGAACGTCACCCGCGGACACCCCGGCGCATCGCAGAACAGACGACGGATGGTCAGCTCGGTGCACACCTGCCGCCCGCCGACCGCCCCGTCCGCGAGGCGGCGCTGATATCGGCTGTGGCGCCGTACCGACGGCGCCCCGCAGTCCGGACACGGCACCGCCTGCGACTCCGAGGTCGGGGAGGACGCGGGGATGCAGAAGCTGGAGCGGATCGCGGTGCGCCGCGTCTACGGCCTGTCGTGTCCGGTCGGTGAGTAGCCGGCTCGGCTTGCCCGAGGCAGAGCAAGCCGAGCCGGCGAACCGCAGGCGGGCGAGTGCACGCGATCAGTCGCGCCGGATCGAAGGCGGCTGCCTCGGGTGCATCGTCCGTGACCACTTCGAGTTCGAGCTGGGCCACGTTCCCACCTGGGTGTTGTCGGCAGGCGTCAAGTATTTCGGGTCTGCCCACAACTGAGGGGCGTTTTAGCCGCGAGGACTGCACTGACCTGCACCGGAGAGTGATGTTCCGTGTTCCGCTTCAGCGAGACATCTTTGTGGCGGCTGCCGGGGGCGACTTGCGCGACGGACACGTCTTCCTCGGACCGGAGCCCGGTCGGCTGTGCCGCAGCAACTTCTGTGACGACTGGATCAAGGCCAGGACGAAGTCAGGCGTTGCCGAGAACACGCAATTTCATGATCTGCGGCACATGGGCAACGCGCTGGCTGTGTCCAGGTCCAGCCTGCGGGAGCTGAATGTAGTGCAGACTACTGAGGTTGAACTCGTGGTGTCGTGTGGTCTCAGGTGGGTCTGATGGTCAGCCGGTAGATCAGCCGGGACCGGTGGCCGGACTTGTAGCAGGTCAGTGCGGCGATCGATATCCGTCTGCGGGAGCGGCCGCGGACTCGCACCACCGGGGTGCGGCCTCGCTGCGACCAGGTCTTGGCGTGCGGCGGCGTCATGGAGAAGCCGGCTTCGTCCTCGAAGACGAGCCAGGCTCCACGGGCCGCCGCGAGTCTTCCGCGCAGGGCCACACCTCCTTGACCCACCCTGCGACCGCGTCGTCGTCCCGCTCGATGGCCCGGCGGGCCGGGACCTGACAGGACCAGCCGTTACGTACCAAGTTCTACCTCCAGCGGCTGAGCATGGAAGGGCCCTGGAAACTGCCGTACCGCTGGAGCAGCATCGGCCGGGTGGGCCAGGGGTCGCGAAGGTGACGGTCACCTACGGCGGCACCACCGTGGAGGCGCCCCTGAACCACGGCTGGTTCGCGGCCACCGGGATCCTGGAGCGCGCGGTCACCAAGTCCCCGCAGATCAAGGGCTACGGCGCCCAGGGCAAGCAGACCTACGATTCGGACCAGGACAAGGGCTACGACCAGCAGATCCCCTGACGGAAACCGGGGCAGCGGTCACGGGGGCCTGTTGCGCCGACGTCCACCGGGGAGGGGCCCCGGGCGGCTGCTCCTGCGGCCCGGGACCCCGTCGGGTGGTGGTGCGTAAGGCTGTTACCACATGATCGGCAGGCGCTCCGGCAGCCGCTTCATGAAGCCGGTGCGCCAGACGAGCTGCTCGACGGGCACAGCCAACCGCAGCTTCGGCATGGCGGCGAGGAGGGCCGTCAGGCCGATCTCGGCGTGCTTCTTGCCCAGCGCGGTGGCGGGGCAGTAGTGCGAACCGCCGCCGAAGGAGAAGTGCGCCGAGGAGTTCTTGCGGGTGAAGTCCAGGCGGTGTGGCTCCGGGAAGACGGCGGGGTCGAAGTTCGCACCCTCCGGCAGGACGAGGATCAGCTCGCCCGCCTTGACCTCCTGGCCGCCGAGGACGGTGTCCTCCATGACCAGCCGGGGCAGCCCGTCGCCGATGGACAGGTTGATGCGCAGCAGTTCGTCCACGGCCTGCGGCATGATCTCCGGGTGCGCGGCGAGGTACTCGGTCTCCTCGGGGTGGGTGAGGAGGGTGACCAGGGCCATCGCCAGGAAGCCGGCGGTGGAGATGACGCCCGCGCCGAAGAGGGTGACGCCGACGGTGGCGAACATCTCGTCGGAGACGTGCGCGTACTCCTCGGTGCCGCGCAGCTTGGCCAGGTCGCCTATGAGGCCGCCCTCGGTGTCGTCCAGACGGTCCGTCATGTAGGCGATGTCCCGGTCCCAGTTGAGCCGGGCGGCTGGGATCTCGGTCGCCGAGTTCATGAAGGCGACCGGCAGGGACTCGGCCAGGGCCGGCGCCGCGTCCAGCGGTATGCCGAGGATGTGGCAGTGCATGGCTTCGCTGAAGGGGTCCGTGAACATGGTCCGGACGTCCACCGGCGCGCCCCGCTTGAGCATGGTCTCGACCAGCTCCTCGGCGTGGGCCGTCATGAACTCCTGGAGGCCGGCGGCCTTGGGGTTGATGGCCTTCATGACGGCCTTGCGCAGCCCGGCGCCGGTGATGTTGCCCATGTTGTTGACCACCTCCGGCGGGATGGTCAGCGCGTACTGGCGCGGCACTCCCGGGTTGGAGGTGTCCTTCAGGCTGAAGTTGTCGTCCTCCAGGACCTGCTTGACCAGCTCGTACGAGGACACCAGCCAGGCCTCGGCCCCGGCGATCGTACGGACCTTGGTGATGGGGCCCAACTCCTGTACCTCGGTGGGCAGCTGGGTCCCGTCCCAGGTGAACGGGAAGTCCAGGATCGTCTCGGTGGTGCTCATCGGTGCTCTCCTTCGGCGGGCGTGACGATGGCGTGGCCCTGGTTGCGGGACGCGCGCACGCCGGCTCCGCGGGCGTACAGCAGGTCGGCCATGGGCAGTGCGGAGTGGTAGCAGTTCAGCGAGGAGGGGACGCCCATGATGGCGGGGGTGTCCAGGAACAGCGGGGCCTCGGCGCACACGTAGTCGATGCACACCTGGCGCTGGAGGGGGGTGGGGGCCTTGCCATCGAGCACCTTCGAGGAGAGGAAGATGTCGACGAGGGCGTTGCACGTCTCGCGGAAGGCCGGGTCGGTGTCGAGCAGACCGGTCAACTCCGCGTGGATGCGCTGGTACTCGGGGATGTCGCGGAGCGCCGACATGGGCCGGCCGCGCAGTCGCGTACCGGAGGGGTCCAGGTCGGCGACGGCGGCGGTGACCTTGGCGCGGACACCCCGGAGGTTCTTCACGGCCTTCCGTCGGGCATCGTCGGCGGTATACCCGAGGGCTTCGTACATTTCGCCCACATACAAGTCGGTATAGATCAGGTCGACTTGCTCGAAGTTGTCGAGACCCCATTGGGCGAGATCGAGGATCCGCTGGTGGGAGAAGTAGGAGTTGCCGGGACTGATGCCGATGACGGCGTGCGCGCCTTCCTCGGCAATGACCTGGCAGTGCGGCGTGTAGGGCTCCACCTGGAACCCGAGCGTGGTTGTCGTCATGGATGTGGATGCATCCCTGGCACCGCTATTCCCCGTGTGGGCTCCCTGCCCAGGGTGCGGCGGCGTCGCGGCAGAACCTACTCACGATCTTCGCCTCGCGGCCCCGCGTTCCGCGAAAGGCTGGCCGACGGTCGTACTTGCGAAAGCCGGGCCTTTCGCTTTGTTGACACCCACGCCCATGACGCGTGGTCACACCACCGATCCTCACGGAGCGCACAGGGTCGGCTCGTAAGCGTGGCCAACAAAGGGGACTCCGGGGTACCGGGTACCCTCGCCCTCCGCCTCACCTCTACCGCGCAGGACGAAACTCCGGCCGGACGCGGAGGATGGGCGTCACTTGAACTTGGCTTGAAATCGTCGTTCAAGAATGGCCACTTGCCCGGAACGGGTCGCTCGAGTTCCGGAATAGAACAAGCCGGAGGCACCTGTTCCGCAGGGCGGCCGGAGCTGCCGCGCCCCTAGGCTGCCTGCGGCTACCGCCCGGAGGGGCGGCGTCCGCCCCGATTCGGCGGGGATCCCGGAGCAGGGAAGTCCCCTGTGCCCACCCCTGCTTGCACACTTGTCCCACGCGAACCATGAACGGCGATTTACAGCCGCATAACTTTCCTGTTGCGGCCAGCCCGAGGGCGAGCGGGCTCACTCAGCACAAAGGGCCGGGCCCGTCGTTCAGTTACTGAGTTTGAACTCGTGGGTTCGTAGGGGCTGACGGGTCGTCGTCTTCTGCGGTATCACCAGGGTGTGCGGTATCCACAGGGAGGCGGGCTGACTGCCGAACGGCAGCAGTTCCGCGAGGGGTTACGGCTCCAGGCGGCCGAGCGATTCGCCCCGGGGTGAGGGCAGCGCGGCGATCGCAAGGGAGCTGCGCGTCAGCGTCCGGTCGGTACAGCGGTGGCGGCGCGTGTGGGCCGAGGGCGGTCCGCGGGCTCTGCGGTCTCAAGGCCGCCCAGGCCGACCTCGACCACATCAGGTGCCTCGTCGGCCTCCCCGACGCGGACGATGCCGATGGGCTGGCTCAGATCGCTGAGCCGCTGGAGAAAGTGGCAGACGAGAAGGCCCCATTGCCGGACATCGAGTCGACGCGACGACGCCTCTGCCATGGCTTGGATCTGACGAGCCGTCTCACCGTGGGCGAGTGGCTGGACATCTGGCTGGCGGGCAAGAAGGGGCGGCAGAGCGCGATCAGCCGAGATGAGAGCAACATTCGTGTTCACCTCCAGCCCACGCATCGGACACCTGCGGCTGGACCGCCTTCGGGTTACCCACCTGTCGGAGGCGTTCGAGGCTATAGCCGAGGCCAACGTCGAAATCGCCGAGGGAAACGCCGCGCGCCGTAGGGCGTTCGAGGACCTCGCACAGATTCCCTGGAAGGGACGCGAGCCCCGCGCCCGTCGCAAGGCGATGAAGGCCGCCATCGCCGAGATGGAGCCCTACCGCCGCATCGTCGGTCCGGCGACGCGCCAGCGCGTCCGCTCCACGCTGCGGGCCGCGCTGAACGCAGCGATTGCACAGCAGTTGATCACCTTCAACTTTGCCGCCCATGTTGAGTTGGAGGCGGGTAAGCGCCCCAAGGCGCTCGTGTGGACCGAGGAGCGCATCCTTCACTGGAAGCGCACCGGCGAGAAGCCCTCTTCGGTGATGGTCTGGACCCCGGAGCACACCGGCCTCTTCCTCGACCACGTCGAGGAGGACCGCCTGTACGCGCTGTTTCACCTGATTGCGTTCCGCGGGCTGCGGCGGGGCGAGGCGTGCGGGCAGAAGTGGACCGACACCAACCTGGACGCCGGTCTCATCACCGTCGCCAAGCAACTCGTCGTGGACGGCTGGGAGGTGTACGAGGATGAACCCAAGACCGACGCCGGCGCACGCACCATCGCGCTGGACTCCGACACGGTCCAGGCCCTGCGACGGCACCGCGCCCAGCAGGACAAGGGCCGTATGGAGTGGGAGAGCGCCTGGGTGGAGACCGGCCGCGTCTTCACCCAGGAGAACGGCGAGATGCTTCACCCCGCCAACGTCACACGGCGGTTCATCGAGCTGTACGAGGAGATCGGCCTTCCGCCGGTCCGGCTCCACGACCTTCGCCATGGTGCGGCAACGCTGGCCCACGCGGCCGGGGCCGACCTCAAGGACATCCAGGAGATGCTCGGCCACTCCTCGATCACCATCACGGCCGACACGTACACGAGTCTGCTGCCCGAGGCGGATTTGGCGATCGCCGAGGCCGCAGCCCGGCTCGTACCGCGTGCCCGCGCCACCTCCGAGAACACCGCTCCCGAAGCGGAGCCAGAGCTCGACGAGGCGGAGAAGCCCGACCCGGAGTCCGTGCCGGATGATGCTGATCCGTCGGGCGATATTCGGGAGATCAACTCCCCGTCCGCTCACGCACCGCTCACGCACCGCTCACGCAAACGGCCCCGGACGAGGAGTCCGAGGCCGAGTGCAGCGCCTCCCTGGGGGAGAAACCCCAGGTCAGAGTGGTAATGCGTTGTGCCCCCGGCAGGATTCGAACCTGCGACACCCGCTTTAGGAGAGCGGTGCTCTATCCCCTGAGCTACGAAGGCGGGGATCTGTCGGAAAACGTGTCTGAGACCGCCTGCCGACAGGGTGGGGCTTGACCGGTGAGGGCTGGGCCACCGCCGACAGTGTAGCGGGTGCCGCTTGATCGCTAACGAGACCCGACTGGCGCACCCTGCCGGAACGGAGTGAGGGCGAGATGATGGCCGGCGCTGAGGGGCGGGGAGCGAGGCGCTGTTCGATCACGGCTTGGATCCGCTGTCCCGGCGGAAGTGCTTGAGCCGTCGGCCGGCGGGTGTCTCGGGCGGGACCCGCCGGAGGTGCTCGGTCGACAGTGGTCCGGAGTTCGCAGACCCGGTCCTCCTCGATGTAGAGGTCCCGCGAGCCGGGGCTGACCCACCTCGGCATTCTCGCGTTCAGCTGTCCCCATGCGTCGGCGAAGGACTCATCCATGGGGTATCCGGCGGCCGTCCATACCCTCACCGACCTGGCCCTCAACACCCCTTGACCAGCGTGAACACCCGTTAACTTGGAGCGCCGGCTGCCCGTTACACTTGCGCCGACTTTTCAGCTTTCCTTACGGGGGGAATTCCTTGCCTGGCATACGTATGTCCAGATTCAGATGGCCGGTGGTCGGCTCTCTGGCACTCTCCGGCCTTCTGGCCGTCGACGCAGCCGCACCGGCCGCCGCGCTCTCGACCACCACGACCACCACCACGAAGACCACCACCGCAGGCCCCACCGCAGCCGGGGCCGACGGGCCCACAGGCGCGCCGCAGGCCAAGGGGGACATCACCTCGGCGCTCCTCCGAGCACGCCTGGAGGGCAAGCGCGTCGAGGTCACCGACGCCCGAACCGAGACCCGCACCCTGTGGGCCGGTCCCGACGGCACGCTGACGGAGGACCAGGCCGCCGGCCCCGTCCGGTTCCGCGCCGACGACGGGTCCTGGACCCCCGTGGACATCCGCCTCGCCAAGGCCGCCGACGGCACCGTCGAGGCCAAGGCGCACCCGCTGGACCTCACCCTCGGCAGGGCCACGCCCGCGCGGGCCGATGCCTCGGCCGCCCGCCGGCTGCGCGCCGCCGCGCCCGTCGCCGCCGCCACACCGCTGGTGTCACTCACCTCGCCGGAGGGCAAGCGAGTCGAGCTGGGCTGGCGGGGCGCCTTGCCCTCCCCGCGCCTCGACGGCACCCGGGCGACGTATCCGGGCGCGCTGCCGCACGCCGACCTCGTCGTCTCCGCCACCCGGACCGGCTTCGAGCAGTTCCTCGTGCTCAACTCCCGCCGGGCCGTGGACGGGGCCGGCACCCTGCGGATGACGCTCACCGCGAAGGGCCTGACCGCCAAGGCGGACGCGGACGGCGGGGTGACCTTCACCGACACACGCACCGGCAAGCCCGCGGGCACCCTGCCCGCGCCCGTGATGTGGGACGCGCGCACCGACGTACGCTCCGGGGAGTACCCGCACCGCGCCCCCGTCGCGATGTCCGTCGCCCAGCAGGGCGACCGGATCGACCTGACCCTCACCCCGGACGCGGCGTTCCTGGCAGACGCAGCCACCCGTTTCCCAGTCACGATCGACCCGGCGGTCGGTCTGCTGACCACGTTCACCACCTTCGTGCAGCAGGGCTACACCACCGACCAGTCCACCGCTACCGAGCTCAAGCTCGGCAACAACGGCTCGGGGCAGGTCGCCCGTTCCTTCATTCGCTTCGACACCCGTGCGGTGAAGGGCAAGGACGTCAAGTCGGCCACGCTGAGGCTGTGGAACCACCACTCGTGGTCCTGCCAGCCGCGCGACTGGGAGGTGTGGGACACCAGCACTCCCAGCACCGCCAGCCGCTGGACCGCGCAGCCCTCCTGGAACCGCAAGTGGGCGACGTCCACGCAGACCAAGGGCTTCGGTACCGGCTGTGAGGACGGCTGGGTGACCGCCGACATCACCACCCTCACCCGCGCCTGGGGGGCCAACGCGTACGACCTGAACACCCTCGGCATCCGCGCCGCCGACGAGACGGATCCCTACGCCTGGAAGCGGTTCAACTCGCGCAACGCGGCCACCAATGTGCCCATTCTGTCGGTGACCTACAACAACCCGCCGGGCACGCCGACCTCCACGGCGCTCTCCCCGTCGTCGTACAACACCTTCAACAAGCGCACCTACGCGACCTCGGTGACCCCCGCCTTCTCGGCGAACGTGGCGGACCCCGACGGCGGCACCGTGCGGGCCCAGTTCGAGGTCACCGCCGACCCGGCGTTCAACGACGCGGGCACCTACGCCTGGACCGGCACCAGCGGTGCCGTCGCCTCCGGTAGCACCGCCATGCTGACGCTCCCCGAGGACAAGAAGCTCGGCTCGTTCGGCTACCGGGTCCGCTCGCGCGCCCATGACGGCTCCGCATACGGCCCATGGAGCGGCTACGTGCCCTTCCGGGTGAACACGGGCAAGCCCGCCGCGCCGCAGATCGACTGCGCCGGCTTCCCCCGCGACGCGTGGACCGACAAGAGCGGTGAGATCAGCTGCACCCTCACCACGGCCTCGTCCGACGGCCGCGGCTTCCTCTGGGGGCTGGACGATCCCCACACCCCTCAGCAGGTGAACGACCTCGCCGGCACCGGTGGCAAGCCGCAGACCGTCAAGATCAACCCCACCAGGGGCTGGCACATCCTGCACGCCCGCACCGTCGACTCCGGCGGCCTGCTCTCCGGCGTCACCGCCTACCAGTTCGGCATGGGACCCAAGCCGGCTGTCCTGCCCGTACCGGACGTGCCCAGCGCACTGCAGGAGGGTGCCCAGGACACTTCTACGCCGCTGCTGTCCGGTGTGCTGACGACTGGCAATCGCGAGTACGTACGCGGTGAGTTCGCCCTGTTCGACGCCTCGGGCGCGCCCCTGCCGGGCCTGCAGCTGCCCCCGTCCTTCGAGGAGAGCGGCAGCCGCGTCGCCACGGTGATCCCCGAGGACACCCTCGTGCCCGGGCGCGCCTACCAGTGGGCCGTGCGCGCCTGCAGTGACACGGCGTGCTCGGCGTGGACGCCCAAGCGCACCTTCACCGCCAAGGCCCCGGCCGCCGAGCCGGTCCCGCAGGTGCGCACCGTGGACATATCCGGCGCCGCCCTGCGCGACGCCTCTGCCCCCGTCGGTGCCACCGACTGCGGCGACAGCCCGTGCGCGGCCGTCGAAGACGGCACGCTGCGCGTCGGTACGCCCGGGGGTACCGCCTGGCGCAGCTGGTTCAAGGCCGACCTGTCGGCCGTGCCGGCCGGCGCCCGGGTCACCGACGCACGGCTCACACTGCACCGGGCCGACTGCCCGGGCGAGAACGACCAGATCACTTGCACCGAACCCGCCGCCACCGTGCGCGACCTCGCCGAGGTGTGGGACGCCTCCCACAGCGGCCAGGCGCTCGCCGCCGCGGCCAACGACGAGCCGCTGCTCGCCGACGACGAACTGCCCACCGCGCTCGGTGACCTGAACCTCGGGTCGCTCGTCGCGGACTGGCTGTCCGGGACCGACAACCACGGCCTGAGCCTCCAGCTCGGCGACGAGAACACCGCCGCGCCCGGTGTGGTCTACCACTCCTCGCGCGCCGCCGACCCGGCGCTGCGCCCGGTGCTGACGGTGTCCTACATCCCCGCCGGTGCCCCCGGCGGCCCCGAGAAGCTCAAGGCCGTCCCGGCCGACGGCGGCCTGCTGGCCACCTGGAACCCGCCGACCGACCCCGGCGCCGCCACCGACACCCTCACTTACACCGTGGTCGTCCACCGCGACGGCACCGAGGTCGCCCGCACCACCACCGAGGACACCCGCGCCGTCTTCGGCGGCCTCACCAACGGCGCCGACCACACGGTGACGGTCACCGCCGGCTCCGCACACGGCACGTCCAAGGCGGCCGTGTCCGCCCCGGCCAAGCCGGTCGCCGTCGCCGGGCAGGAACGTTACGCCCAGGCGGTGCGGGACTACTTCGCCGCCCGCGCCGGAGTCCTCAAGGGCACGTACACCACCGTCGAGCAGGCCGCCGCGAGCAGCCCGCACGGCGCGATGTTCCACGAGCTGCTCGCGCAGCAACTGCCCGAGCTGAACCGCCGCCGGGAGGCGTACGCCCGCCACGAGCGCCGCTTCACCGACGTCACCACGGCCTTCGACGACGTGCTGACCGGGCCCGGCCCCGACAACACCGTGGTGGTACGCGGCACCGTGTCCGAGCGCAGCGTGCTCACCCACACCGACGGCACCCAGGAGCCGGAGGAGGGCGAGCTGCCCGGCCGCTTCGTCTTCGCCGACGGCATCCTGCGCATGGAGGCCGACGACGCCGCCGTGGAGGTCACCCTCCCCGCGACGGGCGATGCGGTACGGGACGCCAGCGTGGCACCGCCCGCGGAGGAGAGCGTCGAGGACATCGCCGAGGAGGAGGTCCTGCCGATCAAGCTGGACGCCGACGGCATGCTCGCCGACGAGCCCGCCCCCGCCACTACGGCGATGCAGCTCGCCGCAGTGTTCGCCGCCGCTCCTGATGGCAACGGCACCGCCAACTGGGCCAAGCGCAACGCCAACATCAAGTACGACTACGACACCGACTGCGCCAACTTCGTTTCCAAGGCACTGCACTGGGGCGGCAAGATGCAGCAGCGCAAGGGCGGTCGCAAGAACGAGTCGCGCTGGTTCCGCAACAACATCGGCTGGATCCGGCTCGACAGCTACACCTGGGCCGCCGCGGCCAATCTGCGGCAGCACTTGAAGAAACACAGGGGCGGCCGCGAGATCTCGCGGTACGACGCCCGGCCGGGTGACGTCATCTTCGGCTACTACACCTCTTCCAAGGCGTGGAACCACACGGGCGTCGTCACCGGAGGCAAGGGGGACAAAATCACCATCACCCAGCACGGCCGAGTCCATCACACGACACTGAGCCAGTGGTTCAAAAACAACAAGAAGCTGAGCGCTATCAGCATCATTCGGCCGGGGAAGCGCAGTTGAGGCGGGCAGGCAGGTCGGTGTGGCTGGCCGGAGCGCTCGTGCTCCTGCTCGGCGGCTGCGATGCGTTCTCGACCGACAAGACCCCCGAGCGCACCAAGAACGGCATCAACGAACTTGAGCTGACCGTCACAGGGCGCCCCACCCCTGGCAGCCTCGCCACCGCCGAGCACGTCCTGGCCCGGCTCAAGGCCCGCGACGCCGACGGCCTGGTCGAATTCGCCAGGGAGGAGGGCGAGACGAAGAACGACGCGAAGCGCTGGGTGGCCCGCTGGGGTGACGCCGCCCAGCGTCCGGCCACGGCGGATTTCACACTGGGGGAGAAGGATGCCTCCGTCGACGTCCGCTTCGCCGGCGAACGCTCCACCTTGTCGCTTCTGCTGATGCCGGAGGACGAGAGCAAGCCCTACGACGACAGGTACGTGGTCGTTCTCCGGGAGGACTGAATGTTGACGGTGGGGAGGGTGCGGGTTAGCGTCCCGGGCAGCTGAGCACTTGCTTAGGAGACTCCCGTGCACCACACCGACCTCGCCGCCGCCGCTGCCCGGCTGACCGCCGCCGGCGCGCCCTTCGCCGTGGTGCGGGCGGCGGACGGTTCGCCGGAGTACGCCGACGGGCCGCGCACCCTGCGCGAGTTCGTCGAGACCACCTGGGCGTTCGGGGACCGGACGTTTCTGGTGGGGGAGGAGCGGACGTACAGCTACGGCGAGTTCTTCGCGGCCGCCTCCGCCCTCGCCCGCCGGCTCGTCGACGTGTACGGGCTCGTGCCCGGAGACCGCGCCGTCGTCGCGATGCGCAACCACCCCGAATGGCAGATCGCCTTCTGGGCGGCTCAGCTGGCCGGACTGGTCGCCGTACCGCTGAACGCCTGGTGGACCGCCGAGGAGTTCGCGTACGCCCTCGACGACTGCGAGCCGCGCGTGCTGCTCGTCGACGGGGAGCGGCTGCCCCGGGTGGTCCCGTGGCTTCGCCGGCAGCAGGACCCGCCCCGGACCGTCGTGTTCCACCACGACGGGGCCGACGGCGGAGGCATCGGCGACGGCGTCGGCGAACGCGTCGAGCGGTACGAGGAGCTGCCCGCCCCCGATCCGCTGCTCGCCCCGCCCGCCGTCGACGTCAGGCCCGAGGACGACGCCACGATCATCTACACCTCGGGGACCACCGGGCGGCCGAAGGGCGCCGTCGCCACCCACCTCGCGCAGGCCGGCGCCGCCATGAACCCCCGCTACCTGGCGGCGCTTTCGGCCCTCGGCAGGGGGCAGATCCCAGGCCAGGGACCCGCGCCGGTGAGCCTGATGACGTTCCCGTTCTTCCATGTGGCCGCCTTCACCGGGCTGTACGCGGCGATGGCGGCCGGCGGGGCGCTCGTCCTGCTGCGCAAGTGGGACGCGGACAAGGCCCTCCGGGCGATCCGCGCCCACCGCGTCACCCACTACGGCGGTGTCCCGGCCACCGCACTCCAGTTGCTCGACGCCGCCGAACGGGATGGTGACGGCCTGGAGACGCTGACCATGCTCAACACGGGCGGCGCGGCGGCCCCGCCCGACCTCGTGGCCCGGATCACGGCCCGCTTCGGGGAGCGCGTAGAGCCGCGCAACGGCTACGGACTGACCGAGACCAGTGGCGGAGTGCTGGCCAACTTCGGCGCGTCGTACCGGAACCACCCCCGCAGTGTCGGGCTGCCCACACCGGCGACCGAGGTACGGATCGCCGGGCCGGACGGCGCGGAGCTCCCCGAGGGGGAGGTCGGTGAGCTGTGGCTGCGCGGGCAGGCGCTGGTGCGCGGCTACTGGCGGGACGAGAAGGCGACCGCCGAAGCGTTCCGGGACGGCTGGTTCCGCACCGGTGACCTGGCGACCGTCCACGACGGCGGCCGGGTGAGCATCGTCGACCGGATCAAGGACATGGTCGTCCGCGGCGGCGAGAACGTGTACTGCGTCGAGGTCGAGGGCGTCCTCCATGACCACCCGGACGTCGTGGACGCGGCCGTGCTCGGCGTCCCGCACCCGGTGCTCGGCGAGGAGGTGGCCGCGGTGGTGCGGCTGCGTCCCGGGGCCACGGCCGGGGCGGCGGAGCTGCGCGCGCATGTGGGGCGGAGCCTGGCCGCGTTCAAGGTGCCCGCACATGTCCTCGTACGGGACGACGTCCTGCCCCGCAACCCGACCGGGAAGATCGTCAAGCGCGAACTGCGCGGCGAGGTGGTCCGGCAGCTCACGGGCGGGTGAGGCGCCAAAGGGGGTGTCTCACGGGCGCGTGACGCGGACCTGGTAGCTGCCGTTCCGCAGCTCGCCGACGACCGAGACGCTGATCTGGTGCTCGTCGTCGATGAACGTGTCGCCGGGCCGGTACGGCGCGTCGGAGAGTTCCACGTGCACATTGGGCTGCCGGGTGCAGCCGCCGCTCTCGGCCTCGCTGTCGGAGACGGTGATCGGCCCCTGGCCGGTGTCGATGTCGGAATCCACGCGGTATATGAGCACCCCGGGCTTGCAGACCGCCTCGTCGTTGCCGGCGCGGGTGCGGACCTCGACCGCGTAACCGGCCGTCTCGGACACCGGTATGAAGGCGAGCTTGGTGCCGCCCTTGGTGGCCAGCGGTGTCAGGACGTGGTCGCTGACCCCGGGTACGGACGCGCAGCTGATCTGGTTGCCGTCCAGCCAGCCGAGCTTCCACTTGTGCCAGCCGAGCAGGTCGTTGTTGGCTCCCCAGTCCTCGGACATGATGTCCCAGTGCCCGACGGCCCCGCCGCCGTCGGAGGTGTAGAGGTCGGGAAGCCCGAAGACATGGCCGTTCTCGTGCGGCAGGACGCGGTAGCCGGTCTCCTCGTACGAACCGGAGCCGTCGTCCTGGCGGCTGTAGACGAACGACGTGTTGGAGAGCGGGACCCCGTCGGCGTGGGGCGCGTCCGCGTTGCCGGAGAAGGTGACGGACAGGACGGTGTCGAGCGCGGACGGCCCGGCGTTCGGCGTCACCAGGACGTTGACCATGTCGTACGCGCTGAAGTCCACGTCCTCGTCGGCGGCGGCGACGAGGTGCTCGACGAGCCGACGGTAGCCCGGCTCGTACGGTGAGCCGCGCCCGATCCCGTACGCCACGAACTCCAGCGGCATCCGTATCCAGTCCTTGACCGGGGTTTCCGGGCGGTAGACGAGCCGTCCGTACGAGCTGGTCCGGTACCACTCCACGGTCTGCGGGAAGAACTCCGCCAGCCGGTCCGTAGCCTTGCCCTCCCCCGGCGCGTCCGAGAAATCGATCATGAGGTTCAGCGCCCGTATCTCCCCCGTGGACCGCGCGTAGCCGGGCGGCGTCGGCAACCCCTCCGACATCTGCACGCCCATGGTTCCGCTGATCCGGCAGGGGGCGAGGGCGGCCTCGTCGGCGGCGGCCGCCGGCCCGGAAGCCGGCGGCCGCCGGCCGGTGATGTCGGTGCTGGCCGTGGCGGTCACCCCGAGGGCGAGGGCGGTGGCGGCGATGCACGTGCTGGTGCGACGGGGCCTGCGTATCCGGGGGCGGGTCTGCGGCATCCGAGCGCCTTCCGGGTCCGCGGCAGTCGGCCGGGCCCGATCTGCACTCCGTGCGATCACCCTGTGACGGCCGGGACGGACGCGCGCGCCGGGTGCGCCGAACGTGCGTTTCTCGCCCGAGAGGGTGTGATGCACATCACATCGGGCGCCGAAATAACCGGGGACCACCTCCCCGTTTGCACGTGTGTCTGCAAAACGGGGAGAGCTTCCCCGGTTGGGTTGAGGAAGAGGGAGAGGAAGGGGAGTGCAAGCCGTGGACATCGCCGCCACCGAAGGCGCCGAGGAGCACCGGCGCGCCGCCCGCCCGCGGGCCGACGCCCTGCGTAATCGGGAGCGGATCGTCGCAGCGGCCCGGGAGCTGCTCGTCGAGACGGGCGCCGACGCGCCGCTCGACGAGATCGCCCGGCGCGCGGGTGTCGGCAACGCCACGGTCTACCGCCACTTCGCCGACCGCGCCGAACTCGTCCGGCAGGTCGTCCTCTCCGTCACTGAACGGATCACCGGCCAGGCCGAGACGGCGCTCGCCGAGGAAGCCGACGCCTTCGCCGCGCTGCGCCGTTTCGTGCACGCGGCGGCCGACGAGCGGATCGGGGCGCTGTGTCCGATGCTCTCCGAGGGCTTCGACAGGAACCACCCCGCACTGCTCGCCGCCCGCGACCGCCTCGAAGAGGCCGTCGAGGACCTCATGGGGGAGGCGCGCAAACAGGGCAGGCTCCGCGCCGACGTCGCCGTCGGAGACCTGATGGTTGCCCTCTCCCAGCTCAGCCGGCCGCTGCCGGGCACCGGCTGCCTGGACATGGACCGCTTCGTCCACCGGCATCTGCAGCTGTTCCTCGACGGGCTGCAGGCGCCGGCGCGGTCCGAGCTCCCGGGCCCGGCGGCGACCCTCGAGGACCTGCGCCACGGCTCTTCGTAACCGCTCTTCACCAGGGCCGTTCGCCGACGGCCCTTCGTAAGACTCCTCGTACCGAAGACTCCTCGTACCGACTTCTCGCAACCGCACCGACTTCTCGCACCGACTCCTCGTACGGACCTTCGTCCGGATTTGACCTCTTCGTACCGACAGGTGGCTACTCCCATGCCGAAAACAGCCGACACGGCCCTCCCCGACCCCAGCCGCTGGAAAGCGCTGGTCTTCATCGCCCTCGCCCAGCTGATGGTCGTCCTCGACGCGACCATCGTGAATATCGCGCTCCCCTCCGCCCAGCACGACCTCGGCATTTCGGAGGGCAACAAGCAGTGGGTCATCACCGCCTACGCCCTCGCCTTCGGCGGACTGCTGCTCTTCGGCGGCCGGATCGCCGACCTGTGGGGCCGCAAGCGAACCTTCGTCGTCGGACTGCTCGGCTTCGCCGCGGCCTCCGCCCTCGGCGGGGCGGCCACCGGTGAGGCGATGATGCTCGGTGCCCGCGCGCTCCAGGGCGCCTTCGGCGCGCTGCTCGCGCCCGCCGCGCTCTCCCTCCTCGCGGTGATGTTCACCGACGCCCAGGAGCGGGCCAAGGCGTTCGGCATCTACGGTGCGATCGCCGGCGGCGGTGGCGCCGTGGGACTGATCCTCGGCGGCTTCCTCACCGAGGTCCTGAACTGGCGCTGGACGTTCTTCGTCAACATCCCGTTCGCGATCGTCGCCGCGGCCGGCGCGTACCTCGTGATCCGTGAGCCGGCCGGCACCCGCAACCGCTCGACGCTCGACATACCCGGCGTCGTCCTCTCCACCCTGGGCCTGGTCTCCCTGGTGTACGGCTTCACCCGCGCCGAGTCCGACGGCTGGTCCGACCCGGTGACCGTGGGCCTGTTCATCGCCTCCGCGGTGCTGCTCGCCGCGTTCGTCCTCACCGAGTCGAGGGTCAAGTCCCCGCTGCTGCCCCTGCGCGTCCTGACCGACCGCAACCGCGGCGGTGTCTACCTCTCGCTGGGCCTCGCGATCATCGCGATGTTCGGGCTGTTCCTCTTCCTCACGTACTACCTGCAGATCGTGAAGGGCTACAAGCCGATCGAGACCGGCTTCGCCTTCCTCCCGATGATCGCGGGCATGATCGTCGGCTCCACCCAGATCGGCGCCCGCCTGATGACGCGCGTCGCGCCCCGTCTGCTGATGGGCCCGGGGTTCCTGACCGCCGGTGTCGGCATGCTGCTGCTCACGCAGCTGGAGGTCGGTTCCTCGTACGCCGGTCTGATCCTGCCCGCGCAGCTGCTGCTGGGCCTGGGCATGGGTACCGCGTTCATGCCGGCCATGTCCCTGGCCACGCACGGAGTGCGACCGGAGGACGCCGGTGTCGCGTCCGCGATGGTCAACACCTCGCAGCAGGTCGGCGGCGCCATCGGTACGGCCCTGCTGAACACCATCGCCGCCTCGGCGACCACCGCGTACGTCACTGCGCACGCGGCGTCGGGCGCGAACCAGCAGGCCCTCCAGCTCCAGGCCATGGTGCACGGCTACGCGAGCGCCATCTGGTGGGCCGTCGGCATCCTCGCCGCCGCCGCGGCCATCGCGTTCACCCTGGTCAACACCGGACGGCCGGGCTCCGGCGCGGGGGAGCGGGCCGGCTCGGCCCTGCACGACGACGGGATCGCGGACGAGGTGAAGATCCCGGTCGTGGCGCACTGATGCACCGATAGCGCCTGTAGTTGAAGCTTGAACGAACTGGGGTTAGGCTGGCTCACGAGAGTGACAGTGGGACTTGATCCTCGTCCGGGCCGGGAGGTCGCCATGGCTGCCATAAGCGAGCGCATGCCCGCTCTCTACCTCGGCCATGGCGCCCCTCCGCTCGCCGACGACGCCGTCTGGCCCGGGCAGCTCGCCGCCTGGTCGGCGGCGCTGCCGCGTCCGCGGGCGGTCCTGATGGTGTCGGCCCACTGGGAAGAGGCGCCGCTCGCGCTCGGCGCGACCGGTCCGGCGCCGCTGGTGTACGACTTCTGGGGCTTCCCCGCGCACTACTACCAGGTCCGGTACGACGCCCCGGGCGCGCCCGAACTGGCCGAGAGCGTACGCAAGTTGCTGCGCCGTGCCGGAACCCCCGTGCAGGACGTCCCCGACCGGGGGCTCGACCACGGCGCGTACGTGCCGCTGGTGGAGATGTTCCCGGCCGCCGACATCCCCGTACTGCAGGTCTCGATGCCCACGCTCGACCCGCGGAAGCTGCTGGACATCGGGCGTAAGCTCGCGCCCCTGCGGGACGAGGGCGTACTGATCGTCGGCAGCGGCTTCTTCACCCACAACCTGGCCGCACTCCGGCACCCGGGCGGCGGGGTGCCGGGCTGGTCGGCGGAGTTCGACGACTGGGGGCGGCGGGCCCTTCAGGCGCAGGACGTGGACGCTCTGCTCGACTTCGAGCACAAGTCGCCGGCCGGGAGGCTCGCCCACCCGAGGACGGAGCACTTCGCTCCGCTGTTCGTGACGCTGGGCGCCGCGGAGGCCGCGGGCGACCTGGGCCGCGGCCGGAACGTGATCGACGGCTTCTGGATGGGGCTGGCCAAGCGCTCGGTGCAGTTCGGCTGAGACGCGTCACCCTGCTGTGAGATTCCGCTGCCGGGGTCCCTGGTTGCGGTCCCGTGAATCCGGGCAGACGGGACTTCACGAGCAACCTGAAGCCGGTCCGGGCCGTCTTCAGGGATGAGGGCGCAGCCGTAGGTGGCGCAGGGTACTGCATGATCACGAAATTGACCGCGCGCCATGGGAATTCTGTCCGGATTCCAGTCGTTGTTTCCTTCGGATGCGGGCACTCGGGAGAGTGTTCCGACAGCCACTGAAGCCAGAGACCACCCGCGACCGAATCATTCGACTCATCGCAAGGGAGCACGCATGGCAACCCGTGCCGTCGCCCGTAGTCAGTCCGCTTCCGGCGGGACGACCAGGGCAAGCAGTGTTCGCGCCGGAGGCGGCGAGATCGCCGACCGCGACCTGGTCGGCATGTACCTCGACGAGATCGCGCGTACACCGCTGCTCGACGCCGCCAAGGAGGTCGAGCTGTCCCAGACCATCGAGGCGGGGGTGTACGCCCAGCAGATCCTCGACAAAGAGATAGACAGCGACGCCGGCGGTGCCACGCGCGAGGAGCTCGAAGCGCTGGTCGCCGAGGGCGAGCGTGCCAAGGATGTCTTCATCCGCTCCAACCTGCGTCTGGTCGTGGCCGTCGCCCGCCGCTATCCGCGCAGCGGGCTGCCCCTGCTGGACCTGATCCAGGAGGGGAACGCGGGCCTGGTCCGCGCGGTCGAGAAGTTCGACTACGCGAAGGGCTTCAAGTTCTCGACGTACGCGACCTGGTGGATCCGCCAGGCGATCACCCGCTCCATAGCTGACCAGTCGCGCACCATCCGGCTCCCCGTCCACCTGGTGGAGGAGCTCGGCCGGATCCGCCGCGTCCAGCGCGAGTTCAACCGCGAGCACGGGCGCGACCCGGAGCACGCGGAGATCGCCGTCGAGCTGGACACGACGCCCGAGCGCGTGGGGGACGTACTGGACTGGGCCCGTGACCCCGTCAGCCTGAACATGTCGGTGGACGATGAGGGCGAGACGCAGTTCGGCGACCTGCTCGAGGACACCTCGGCGATCTCCCCCGAGCAGTCGGTGCTCACGCTGCTGCGCAGCGAGGAGCTGGAGGACCTGATCGGCAAGCTCGACACCCGTACGGCGTCGATCATCAAGATGCGGTACGGCATCGACGACGGCCGGGAGCGCACGCTGACCGAGGTCGGCAAGCAGCACGGCCTGACGCGCGAGCGGATCCGCCAGATCGAGAAGCACGCCCTGCTGGAACTGAAGCGGATGGCCCGCGACACGGGCTTCGACGCGGCGGCCTGACCCGCCCCGAGAACGGCCCCGGCACCTATCCCCCCCAGGTGTCGGTGGCCCGCCCCGGCACCTATCCCCCCAGGTGTCGGGGCCCTTACGTACCGGACGTACCGCTTACGTGCCGGACGTACCGCTCAGGTACTCCGCGATGCGCTCCCCCCAGGTGCGGATGTCGGCGCGCGTGCGGGACACATGCAGGTCGGCGTGCGGCAGCGAACGGGCCAGCGTTTCCGCGGTCGACAGGGGGTGGCCGGGGTCGTCCACCCAGGCCAGGATCAGGGCCGGCCGGTGCAGCGCGGCGATCGCCGTGGGGGAGGGCAGGTCGGACAGCGCCAGGCCGCGCAGGACGGACGGCAGGATCCGTGCTGCGGGCGTCGGAGGGAACTCGGGAACATCGGCCACCACTGCGGGCAGCGGCTCTTTCCCCTTGGCGGCGACCCAGGCGTCCACGCCCTCTCGTTCGATCGTGTCGGCGGATTCCCGGTTGACCCGCGCATGCTCCGCCCGCGTCGTCCAAGCCGTGGGCGGGATGAGCAGGACCAGCCGGGAGAACCGGTCGGGCGCCTGGACCGCCGCGTGCAGGACGGTGCCGCACCCCATGGACGCGCCCATGACGGCGACGGGCTCGGCGGCGGCGCCCAGATGATCGAGCAGGCCCAGCAGATCGTCGGCGAGCGAGGCATAGGTGAAGTCGGCGTCCACGGGTTCGCCGGTCGATCGGCCGTGCGCCCGTGCGTCGTAACGGACCAGGCGCTGCCCCGCGTCCAGGACCGGCGCCCAGTCGAACAGGCCCATCCGGTCCTCGACGGCCTGGCTGACGAACCCGCCGTGCGCGTACACCGCGAGCGGGCCCTCACCGGCGTCGTCGTAGACCAGCTCGGCCCGGCGGTGCCGGAAGCGGCCTTCCGTGACGCTGTGCCTTCCCACGGCCCTCATGGCTGCGCGCCTCATCTCCTGCGTCAATGCTACGAGTCGCCCTCCCGCCTCAAGGCGCCGCCTCCGCATGGCTCAGGTGTCGCCTCAGGTGTCGCCTCGGGCAGGGCCGCGCGGGCGAGCCGGCCGCCCAGCCGCGCGACGTACTCGACCAGCGCCGCCGGCTCGCGCACCGTGAACTCGACGTCGAGCAGCGCCAGCCGCAGGGCCAGCCACTCCGGCGAGTCCGTCGATTCGGCCCGCAGCCGACAGGTGTGCTCGTCCACCGGCTCGGGAGCCCCCAGCGCGGCCGGCAGCCGGGCGGCCACGAGCGCTGCGGGCGCGGCGAACGAGATCTCCACCCGGTACGCCGGCTGCAGCCGGGACATCGACCGCTTGATGAACTCCGCCGCGTCACCGGCCGGCAGCTCCCGCGGAGCGAACCGCGCACCCGTCGCGAACGGCTCGCTCACCCGGTCGACCCGGAACGTACGCCAGTCCTCGCGGTCGAGGTCGTACGCGACCAGGTACCACCGCCGCCCCGTCGAGACCAGCCGCACCGGCTCCGCGCGCCGCCGGCTCTCCGTCCCGTCACCCGCCCGGTAGGCGAACCGCAGCCGCTCCTGGCCGGTGACCGCCGAGGCCATGACGGTCAGCGTCTGCGGGTCCACGGTCGCGCCGTCCCCGCGCGTGAGCGGAATCGTGGCGGACTGGAGCGTGGCCACCCGGTGCCGCAGCCGGGACGGCAGCACCTGCTCCAGCTTGGCCAGCGCGCGTACGGACGCCTCCTCGATGCCCTCGATCGCATGGCCCGCGCCCGCGCGCAGCCCCACCGCGATCGCCACTGCCTCCTCGTCGTCGAGGAGCAGCGGCGGCATCGCCGCCCCCGCGACCAGCCGGTAGCCGCCGACCGCGCCCTTGGAGGCCTCCACCGGGTAGCCGAGTTCGCGAAGCCGGTCGATGTCGCGCCGGATCGTGCGCGGACTGACCCGCAGCCGTTCGGCGAGTTCGCTGCCGGGCCACTCCCTCGGGGTCTGCAGCAGCGAGAGCAGATTCAGCAGTCGTGCCGGGGTGTCTGTCATGCAGCCAGGATGGCAGCGAACTAGGACGTGACCTGTCCTATATCGGCTTTACGTTCTTCGCATGACATCCCAAGCCCCAGCTCCAGCCTCCGCCCGGACGGCCGACCGCCGCCGCTGGCTCGCGCTCGCCGTCGTGATGACCGCGGCCTTCATGGACCTGGTCGACGTGACCATCGTCAACATCGCGATCCCGAGCATCGAGCGGGACCTGGCCGCGAAGTTCAGCTCGATCCAGTGGATCACCGCGGGCTACGCCCTGGCGTTCGCCGCGGGCCTGATCACGGGCGGCCGGCTGGGCGACATCTACGGCCGCAAGCGGATGTTCCTCATCGGCATCGCGGGTTTCACCCTCGCCTCCGCGCTGTGCGGCTTCGCCGCGAGCCCGGAGATGCTGGTCGCCTCCCGCCTCCTCCAGGGCGCGATGGCCGCGATGATGGTGCCTCAGGTGCTGGCGATCATTCACGTCACGTTCCCGGCGCACGAGCGCGGCAAGGTCTTCGGGATGTTCGGCGCGGTCGTCGGTCTCGGTGCGGTGTCCGGACCGATGCTGGGTGCGCTGCTCACCCAGTGGAACCTCTTCGGCCTCGAATGGCGCCCGATCTTCCTGATCAACCTGCCGGTCGGCATCGCGGGCCTGATCCTCGGCCGGCGCTTCATCACCGAGTCCAGGGCCCCGAAGGCGCTCCGTCTCGACCTGATCGGCGTCGCGCTCGCCACTCTGGGCCTGCTGATGCTGCTGTACCCGCTGATCCGGGGCCGGGAGCTCGACTGGCCGCTGTGGGGTCACCTCTGCATGGCGGGCAGCCTGCCGGTCTTCGGCGCGTTCGTCGCGTACGAGAAGTACAAGACGCGCAAGGACGGCTCGCCCCTCGTCGAGCTCTCGCTCTTCAGGGTGAAGAGCTTCGCGGCCGGCGTCGCGGTGCAGCTCACCTTCGGTCTCGTGTGCGGCATCTTCTTCCTGGTCTGGACGCTGTACATGCAGTTCGGCCTCGGCTGGAGCCCGCTGCGCGCGGGCACGACCGGCATCCCGTTCTCGCTCGCGGTCTCGGTGGCGGCCGGCCTGTCCGTGCAGAAGCTCGTCCCGCGCTTCGGCCGCAAGGTGCTCCAGGCGGGCGCGCTGACGATGGCGGCCGGTCTGATGCTCTACATCTGGGAGGCCGGGCGGTACGGCACGGGCATCCACCCGTGGCAGATGGCGCTGCCGCTGGTCGTGATGGGCATCGGCATGGGCCTGATCGTGGCGCCGCTGACCGACGCGGTGCTCTCCGAGGTGCCGCGCGAGCACTCGGGCTCGGCCTCCGGCCTGATCAACACGACCCAGCAGATGGGCAATGCGCTCGGTCTGGGTCTGGTGTCGGTGGTCTTCTTCGGAGCGATGGACGACCGTCCGGCGCCGAGCGCGGTGGGTACGGCCTTCGCGGACGCGTTCCAGCACTCGCTGTGGTGGGTGGCGGCGGTGCTCGGGGTGATCTTCGTGGTGATGTTCGCGCTGCCGGCGCGGCCGAAGGCGGCCGAAGCCACCGCGAGTCCGGTGACCCGGGAAACGCCCCAGGCGAAGGAGCCCGCCCTCGTCCCCTGAAGGACGGGTGCGAACGGGCGCTGAAGGACGGGCCCTGTCGGCCGGGCCCGGTCCTGCCTCGCGCCGGCGGTCAGCGCACCCGCGAGCGGAGCTCCATGGCCTCCCGGGCGGCCGCCTCCGTGGCGTACACCTCGCACATGTGCCGCCCGTCGGGGGTGGCCGTGTGCTCGACCTCCCAGAGGCTGATCTCCGTGCCGTCGGCGAGCACGAACGCGTGCTCGTACAGCATGAACGCGGCCCCGGCGCCCCGGTCCTCGGCGCTGCACTGCGGGCCGAAGGCCTGGGTGATCCGGTGGGCGTACGCGCCGCGCAGCAGCCGTGCGGTGTCCTCGCCGGGCCGGTCGTCGTTCTCCGCCCGGCGCAGCAGGCGCCGCGCGTGGTCGGCGGAGTCGTCCGGTACGTAAAGCCGGCGGGGCACCGCAGGCGGGGTGGCCAGCAGCGCCCCGAGGACGGCGAGGCCGTCGGACTCCCGGCCGTCGGCCGGCAGCGTGAACTCCGTGGCCCCGTCGCACGGTTCGCCGCCCAGCCGGGACGCGGCGAGGCAGGCCTCCGCGCGGTCCGCGTAGAGCTCGTAGCGCGTGCCGTCGGCGTCGTGGTCCGTGCGGTACGCCAGCTCCCAGAGCGTGAGCGTGCTGCCGTCGTCGAGCAGACAGGTGTGCCGGTAGGTCTCGCGGTGCAGGCCGGACGCCGAGCTGTGGTGCGAGGAGTACAGGGAACTGCTGTGGGCCATCGCGGAACCGAGACGCTCGACCAGGGCGTCGGGCAGTTCGAAGGAGTTGAGGGCGCGGCCGAGGAGTCGCTCGAGGTGCGCCTCGGTTGTCTCGTACGGATCGCTCAAGGTGAATCTCCAGGCCGTCGCTGCACGTTACTTGGCGGAAGCTCAACGTAGTCCCTGGGTCGGACATCGTGTCCTTGGTTCGGAAAAACGTACGGGCCGCGTGGCGAGTTCCCGACCGTCCGGGCCAACTCCCTTCCGCCGTACGTCAGTACAGATCCCGGTACGCCGGGAACACTCCACCCGGGCCGTCCACGCCCTCAGCGGCCAGTACTGCCTTGACGACGGCCCGGCACACGGCGTCCGCTCCGGCGGCCAGTACCTCGTTGAGGGCGGTGAGTTCGGCCAGAACGAACGGGTCCGGTTCGGCGGCCGAGGCGAGCGGCCGGCTGCCGGTGGACAGGGTGAAGACGGTGTCGCCGTCGTTGAGAAGGTGGACGGGGCGCACGGCGCGCGCCAGCCCGTCGTGCGCCGTCCCCGCGAGCTTCTGCGCCTGGGCGCGGGTCAGCAGGGCGTCGGTTCCGACGACCGCGAGGGTGGTGTTCAGCGGCGGGTTCACGGAAGCCGCCGACCGCCGCGCGGACTCCGCCCGCGCCTCGGCCAGCCGCCGCTGCGCCGCCGCGTGGACCTCGGCGGCGGGGTGGCCGGGCGGGCCGTCCCACAGCTGCCCGTAGAGCACGCCGGTGCGGGGATCGACCACCGAACCCGCCGAGTTGACGACCACCAGCGCACCGACCGTGATCCCGGACTCGAGCAGCACACTGGCCGTACCGATGCCGCCCTTCAGGCCGCCGGCGACCGCGCCCGTGCCCGCGCCGGCACTTCCTTCGGCGACCGGCGCGCCGTCCGCCGTCGCGGCGGCGGCCTCCACGGCCGCGCGGCCGGCCGCGGCGCCGGGGCGGGCCCGCCAGTCGCCGCCCCGCCCCAGGTCGAAGATGCAGGCGGCGGGGACGACGGGTACCACCTGGGCCGGATCGGGGCCGACCCGGACACCGCGGCCCCGTTCCTCCAGCCAGGCCATCACACCGGACGCGGCATCGAGCCCGTACGCGCTGCCACCCGTCAGGACAACGGCTTCGACGCGCTGCACCAGATTCCGCGGATCGAGCGCGTCCGTCTCGCGGGTGCCCGGCCCGCCGCCCCGGACGTCCACCGCGGCGACCGCCCCGCCCTCGGGAGCCAGGACGACGGTCGTACCGCTGAGGGCGCGGTTCCCGGTCAGCCGCGCGTGGCCGACCCGGAGGCCGGCCACGTCCGTCAGAGCGTCTCCTCGGATCATGGGGCCCATGCGTACCACGGACGCCCCAACTCCGGTACGACAAAACCCCGGCAGCACACGCTGCCGGGGTCTCGTCGCATCGCTCCACGGGCATCAGCGGCCCGAACGGTGAAGGGGAGCGGGGGGTCAGCCGTTGGAGGACAGGACCGGGATCTCGCTCAGGATGTGCGACAGCGGGTCGTCGCCGTCGATCTGAGTGGAGTTCTCGGCGCACTGCTGGTTGTTGTTCGAGTTCACGAGGTCCTGGACGGTGATCGGCACCAGGCCGACCACGGAACCGACGTTCGCCTTGCCCAGGGCGCCGACACAGGGCTTGTTCAGCGAGCCCTGGATGAGGCCGATCTGCGGGCTCATGTCGCCCTGGATGGCGGTGTTGCCGTACGACTGCGACGCGCCGTTTCCGTTGGCCGTCGTGTCGTCGTCGTCAATGGCCATGGCGGGGGCGGCTACGACGACTCCGGCGCCAACCACGGAGAACGTGACCGCGGCGGTGGCCAGCATCTTCTTGATCATGTTTCGTCCTTTTTTCGCACGAGTGCCCGCTACTGGAGCGCCCTGATCAACTCCCCCCTGGAGGATTGGTTCCGCTGCTTCACCCGAACGGCCCGCGCGCGGAGCGCTGATGGCTACGGAATGCGAGCCCCTCGCGCTCCGTGAGCGCGGTGGGGACGCCACTCACCCTGCGTACCTCTGACACGTACGCAGTAGACAGGGCCGGGCGACCAGAATTTGCTGGTCATCGGGCATGTGGGGGGTCGGCTTGGTGGGGCGCCCGAGGGTGAGCGGTTGCGTTCCGTGCTCACCCTTCTCACGGTGAGTGAGAGATCACTCGCACTCACCGGAAGGAATTTCTGTGCGCTTCACATCCACGTCCCGCGTCCTCGTCCCCTCGGCGGTATCCGCCGCCCTGCTGTTCGCGGCGATCGGCCCCGTCGCCGCCTCGCAGAGCGACCACCACGAAAAGGCCCGCACCGCGATCTCCGCGCAGGCCGCCCCGCTCCCCGAGGCCGCCGCCCTCGCGGCTCAGGTCAAGTCCCTGCAGGGGCTTTCCGGTCACCTCGCGCCCGTCAGCCAGCTCCTGGAGGACGTACTCGCGGCGGACAACGGCCAGCTCTCCAAGGAGGAGGCGGCCAAGCACGCCGCCGCCGTCAAGGCCGCGCTCGCCCCCGCGGCCGACACCGCCGCCCCGGCGCCCGCGCCGGCCGCGGGGGCCGACAGCAGGGCCGCGTCCGCGGATGTCCTGGACGACGCGATCGCCGGCCTGCAGAAGGCGGTCGAGCAGCTCATCAAGGCGGCCACCTCCGGCAGCAGCACCGATGTGGCGTCCTCGGCGGAGTCCGTCATGACCGCGATGGTCAACGACATCGTCGCCACGGTGCTGGGCAGCGGTCTCCCGGCCGCGGACCTCGCGGGCCTGCCGGAGATGCCCGCCATGCCCGCGGCGTCCCCGGCGGAGCCGGCCGCTCCGGCCCAACCCGCCGAGCCGGCCAAGCCCGCCAACCCCGCCGAGCCCGCCGCCCCGGCCGAGCCCGCGCAGCCCGCCGAGCCCGCGAACCCGGCCGCCCCCGCGGAACCGGCCGCCCCGGCCGAGCCCGTCGTCGCCGTACCCGAGGCCCCGGCCGCACCGGCCACGCCGTGACGCAACGGTGGCGGGTCCGGACGCGGACCCGCCACCGTGCACGCTCCACCTGGGCCTACCGTGCGTTGAGCTGAACAGGGTCAATCGACAGCGGCACCGTGCCATCTCCGGGAGCGATCCGTTGCGCTCTGTGTGAGCCCTGACTCAGGGCAGTACATCGAAGAGAAGGTGCAGCTCCCATGAAGAATGCCAAGAAGGCCGCCCTGGTCCTGGCCACCGCCGGTCTCGCAGCCGGTGCCGGCGCGGGTACCGCGTTCGCCGACTCCGAAGCGTACGGCGGGGCTGCGCACTCGCCGGGTGTCGGCTCGGGCAACCTGGGCCAGGTTCCGGTTCACGTTCCCGTCAACGTCGCCGGCAACACGGCGAACCTCGTCGGTCTCCTCAACCCGGTGTTCGGCAACGAGGCCGTCAACGACTGATCCCGCTGTTCAGACGAATGGGGCGCCACCGGCTTCGAAGCCGGTGGCGCCCCATTCGTGTGCAGTCCGCGCAGCGGTGCCCGCACCGAGCCGGTCCGCCGGGGACCGATTCAGCCCTGGCCGCCCAGGTCCAGCCCGCCCAGCATCGGGGTGCTCTTGGAGACCGCCGCGCCCGTCGTCCTGAGCACCTCCGTCGGAGCGTCGTCCTTGACCTCCTTGAGGCCGACGGCGGCGTCCGACACCGACTTCACCACGGAGCCCTGCTCCTCCACGGCCTTCGCGACGGTCTCGGAGGTGAGGGTCTCCGCAAGTGCGCCGTTGAGGCTCATGGGGGGAATGGACGCGCCGTTCGAGGCGAACGCGGGGGAGGCTGCTCCCACCGCCACCACCGAACCGGCGATGACCGCAGCGACCTTGGCGTACTTCATTTCGAATCCCTTTCTCCGGCGGTGCTTGTTGCATCACGACCGTCGTGCTGTTCGCGGCACCGCTTTCACCATGGGTAACGAGTCCTGTCGGTAACGGAAACTCCGTTCCCCGGCCTTTCTGGGACACGTTCGATTGACGGGAAACGGAGATTCTCCTATCAACAGCTATTGCGCTCGTCGCCGGTACAGCAGCATCCCGCCCAGCAGCAGTCCGGCGCCGGCGGCGGCCGTGGCCACCAGCTGGTCCGACGATCCCGTGACCGCGAGCTCAGGGACCTCGGGCCGCGGGGCCGGCGGCGCCTCGGGCTCCGGGACCGGGACCGGCGGGGCCTCGGGCGACGGCGGCTGCTGCGGGACGTGGCGGGGCGGCTCCGGCTTCACCGGGGGCGGTTCGGGACGGTCGACGCTGTCGGCCGCGCACTCGTTGTTGTGGGCGGGGTTGAGCGCGCCGACCACGTCGACGGTGTTGCCGCACACGTTCACCGGGATGTCGGCCGGTGCCGAGACGCTGTTGCCGGACAGGACGCCCGGCGAGTGTGAGGCATCGCTCGCTGCATCGCTGTCCGCGTGGGCGTAGCCGGCACCGAGCGAGAGCATGCTCGATGCGGCTGCGGCGGTGAGCATGCCTTTGCTCAGGACCTGGCGCATGGGTATTTCCTGCCTTCCGGCTGCTGGAATCCAAGGCGGCCCCGGAGCGCACCGCCGTGCACTCGGGGCCACCCGAGGTTCACCCGTGACGGGTGGTGTCGTCAGTCGTTCTCGCAGGGGCTGCCGAAGGCGGGGTTCAGCAGCGCGATGACGTTGACGGTGTTGCCGCAGACGTTCACGGGGACGTGCAGCGGGACCTCCACCAGGTTGCCGGACAGCACACCGGGGGAGTGGGCGGTGCCGCCGACGGCACCCGAGTCCGCGAGGGCCGGGGCAGCGGCTCCCATGGCCATCATGACGCCGGCAGCAACCGTGGTGGCCTTCTTGTGCTTCATTTTTTCGATCCTTCCCGCAGTGGTGCCTGCCGCATACACGACCCTCGCGTTGCGCGCACAGTTCTCTGTCCGTAAACACCGCTGCAGGACTGGTAACGAGCAGCGCCAGGAAAGGAATCGGGATTCCCTTGGCGCTGCCGCAGTGTCACTCCAATGCCACAGATCCCCCGAAAGGCTGGCCGGCCGATTCCGGCGTGATTTCTCACTCGCTTTCTGACAAAGTGCACTACTGCTTTGTTGTCCTGACTGAAAATGGAGACACAGCCATGCCGAAGTCGCCGGGCCGCGCCAGGCGTGGTGCCCTGAGCGTGCTGTCGTGCTGGGGACTTCTGATGGCTCTCTCGTCGGCCACGGCGGCACCTGCGTCCCGCGACGCGGCACCCGCGTCGCGGGATTCGGACACGATCCCCTTCGTCCAGCGCTACCAGGCGGTGCAGCACGGGGGCATCGTCCGCACCGCCGCCTCTTGCGTCACCTGCGACACCAGCAGTGCCCGGCTGAGTCTGCCCGCTGGTTCGCGGGTGACGTACGCCCGGCTCTACTGGGGCGGGAACCTGCCCGTCGGCGAGCGGAAGCCGTCCAGGGACAACGGCCGGGTTCTCGTCGCCGAGCCGGGGGGCGCGCACACGGAGGTCCTCGCGGACACCCGGACCGGCCACAGCACCGCCGACGGCAGCGCCACCCACCAGGCCTCCGCGGACGTCACCGGCCTGGTGCGCAAGAGCGGTCCGGGCCGGTGGAGCGTGGCGCGGGCCGACGTCGTGCGGGGCGGCTGGTCCCTCGTCGTCGCGTACGAGAACAGCCGGGAACCGCTGCGGTACCTGTCTCTCTGGGACGGCTGGCAGACCCTCGGCCCCGACCGCCGGAGCCACGACGTACGGCTGCGGGGGCTGCGCATCCCGCTGGAGGCGGCCGGGCGGGCCGGGGTGGTGGGCTATGGCGGCGACCGGGCGGTGCTCGGGGACTCACTGAGTGTCGAGGCGGGCGGCGCCCGGCGCGTCTGGCTCGGCGACCGGGCCAACCCGGCGACCGACGTGATGAACTCGACGATCTCGGATCTCGGGCGCACGACGGCCGGCCGGCCGGGCGCCCGGCTGAACCCGCCGGGATACGACTCAGACGTCCTGGACCTCGCCCCCGCCCTGACCCGGGGCGGCGACCACCTCGACTTCCGTTTCCACGCCGTGGGCGGGTGCTACTCCCTCGGCGTCCTCTTCGTACAGACGGACACGTTCCCGGCCGGACCGGCTCCGATCCCGGACCGGCCGTGAACCCCGAACAGGCGCGGGGGCGGGGCTGGGTACGTATCCCCGCCAGCCGCGCGGAGCCGGAGCCGTACCGGGCGGCGCCCGCACCGGCGAGGCCCGCACCCGCGCACGCCAGGCCGGCACCCGCGCACGCGAAACCCGCGCCTCCCCCCGCGCAACCCTCGCCGACGATCTACCTGGCCCTGCTGAACCGCTGGCGGGAAGCCGGCCGGACCCTGCCTGGGCATCCTGATGCAGAGTGGGAGAGACTGATCTCGCAGCCCACGTGGCCCGGCCCCTGGCGCGGCGGACCGTACAGCCAGGCAGACTGACCCCCCGGGCCTCCCCGGCGCGACCTCCGGAGGGCCGTATGGCAGAGGCAGAGCCCACTGGCCCGGTGATCGGGCCGGGCGAGCGGCTGGCCATGAACCGGATGGGCAGCTTCGACTGGGATCTGGACCGGGGAACGTTCGACCTCGATGACGCCGGGCTCGCGGTGTTCGACCTGGAGCGGTCCGAGTACGACCTGAAACCGCAGACGCTCGCCGTCCGGGTGTCCCCGGAGGAGGGCGCCAGGCTGGACGCCGCCGTGCAGGCCGCGCTGCACACCGGACAGGAGCAGTACGGCGCGTACTTCAAGATGACGCGCCGCGACGGCAGCGAGCAGTGGTCGCACTCGCAGGGACGCATCCTGCGGGACGGCCAGGGGCAGGCCCGCCGCATCGTCGGGATCGTCCGGGACGCCACCGCCGAACTCGCACACTCCACCCTGCTGCGCTCCCTGGAGGCACAGCGCGCGAAGCAGGCGACGATCGTCCAGCGCACCACCGAGGCACTGTCGCGAGCCGTGACCGTGGACGACGTGACCGCGGTGCTGACCGGCGTGGGCGGGCTGGAACGGCTGGGCGCCCAGGGGCTGGCGCTGAGCCTGGTCGAGGGTGACGTGCTCAAGGTCATCGCGCTGAGCGGAAATACGATGGATGTGCTCGCCGACCTGCGCTTCAACAAGCTCGACAAGTCGCTTCCGCTCGGCGAGGCCGTACTGACGCAGCAGCCGCGGTTCGTCAGCGAGTTGTCCGGCCTGGCCGGCAAGTTCCCGGCACTGGCGCCCTATCTGCCGCGGCTCGACTTCAACGCCGCCGTCTACCTGCCGCTGGTCGCCCAGGCCCGGTCGGTGGGCGGCCTCGCCCTGTTCTACCGGCGGCGTACGGATTTCAGCCCCGAGGAGCGCAACCTGTGCCTGGGCCTGGCCGGCATCGTCGCCCAGTCCCTGCAGCGGGCCATCCTCTTCGACCAGGAGCGGGAGTTCGCCACCGGCCTCCAGGCGTCCATGCTGCCGCGCCGCATCCCGGAGATCGTCGGCGGCGAGATCGCGGTCCGCTACCACTCGGCGTGGGGTGGCCGCGAGGTCGGCGGTGACTGGTACGACGTCATCTCGCTGCCCCGGGGGCGGGTGGGCGTCGTGGTCGGCGACGTACAGGGGCACGACACCCATGCCGCCGCCATCATGGGCCAGCTGAGGATCGCCCTGCGCGCGTACGCGGGGGAGGGCCACCCCCCGTCCACGGTGCTGGCGCGCGCCTCGCGGTTCCTGGCCGAACTGGACACGCAGCGCTTCGCCACCTGCACGTACGCCCAGGTGGACCTGGAGACCGGCGGCGTACGCGCAGTGCGCGCGGGGCACCTGGGGCCGCTGATCCGGCACAACGACGGCCGGACGGGATGGCCGAACCTGCGCGGTGGTCTGCCGCTCGGCCTCGCGACCGTATTCCACCAGGAGGAGTTCCCGGAGACCCGCCTCGACCTGGTGCCCGGCGAGACCCTGGTGCTGTGCACCGACGGCCTGGTCGAGGAGCCGGGGCTCGCCATCACGGAGGGCATGGACGCCATGGCGCACGCGGTGCGCACCGGCCCGCTCGGCGCGGGAGAGCTGGCCGACCACCTCTCCGACCGGCTGTGGGAACGCTGGGGCTCCGGCGACGACGTGGCGCTGCTCGTGCTGCGCCGGGCACCGGACCCGGGCACCCACCAGGCGCCCCGCATTCACCAGTACGTCCACCAGGCCGACCCCGAAGGGCTCTCCGAGGCCCGGTACGCGCTGCGCCAGGCCCTGCGGGACTGGGACATGGCGGCCCTGGCCGACGACGTGGAGCTGGCCGCCGGCGAGCTGCTGGTGAACGCCCTCCTGCACACCGACGGCGGTGCGGTCCTGACGCTGGAGGTGCTGCCCGAGCCGGTACGGCGGATCCGCCTGTGGGTCAAGGACCGCTCCAGCGTCTGGCCTCGCCGGCGCACCCCCGGCGAGGCCGCCACGACCGGCCGGGGACTGCTGCTCGTCGACGCGGTGGCCACCCACTGGGGTGTGGAGCCCCGCGGCGAGGGAAAAGCGGTGTGGTGCGAGTTCGCCGCCCCGGAAGCGGTGAAGCACTAGGACCTGTCCGGCGGTCGCTCACTGTGCCGGTCGCGACACTCCGAGTTGTGGCGAGTGCCGGGCGGGGTGACCATCGAGGCATGGAACGGAATCAGCCATGCGATGGATGAGTAAGACGACCGTGAAGGGCGTGCTGGTGCTCCTGCTCCTGGCCGCGGGTCTTCCGGCCGTGTCCGCGTACACGTCCGGAAGCGCCCTCGATGGTCCGAACTGCCAGGCCGTGGCCTTCATGTCTGTCGTCGGCATCGGCCCGGACTGCGGCGACTAGGACACCCTGGCGACTAGGACACCCTCGGGGTCTCGACCAGCGTGACCGCGCTCTCCTGGCCCGCGAGGAAGTGCGGCAGCGGGAGCCAGCCGCCGACCGCGCGGAACGTCATCAGCCGGACCTCCACCTGGGCCGCGCCGGCGGTGAATGCGTCGACTTCCGTGACCTCCGTGCCTTCCGTGCCTTCCATGCCTCCCGTGATCTGGGTGGTCGTGGTGCTTCCGCTGTTGGTCCACGTGTGCTCCAGGCCGTCGCAGACGGCGGTGCTGCCGCCGATACCGCGCGACGCGCCGTTCTGCTTGAGGGTGGTGGCGACGAAGACCGTTCCGGACCCTGCTTCGTTGATGCAGCGGTAGGTGCCGGACAGCGTGACGTGCCCGTCCGCCGAGAGGTTTCCGTACTGCTGGACGGACACACTGTCGAAAGGCTCCGCCGCGACGGTCGCGGTCGGAAATGCCGTGGCCACCAGAATGCCGCCCACCACTGTGCCGAGCATGCGCATGACTGCCTCCATGAACCGGAAATCGAATGTTCTGGGTTCGCCAGTTTTGCGGCTCGGCGCGGTGAAACAGTGGAACTCGTCGCCACGTTCGTGTATTCGGCCCCACCGACGTTCGTCCGTCCAGGTGAATACCCGCCGGAAGGGGCCCCCGGAGGCCACTAGGGTGCCGAGCCATGACCTCAACTCAGACCGCGGCAACCACCATTCAGCGAGGCCAGTTGGGCACCCTCTCGATGCTCACCTGGATCGGCGATCCCGCCGAAGGGCAGAACATTCCCTATCTGCTCGTCTTTTCGCTCGGTGACGGGACCGACGGTCCCGAAGCGGGGGAAGCCGCCGTCCGGGCTCTGATCGAGCACTGCGGGATGTCGGTGGGCAGCGGAGTGCTGGAAGGCGCCCGGGTGCCCAGCCTGCCGGTCAAGCTCCTCGTCGAGGGCGGACAGGCCGTACTCAACATGCCGTATTTCAGCGCGCAGTGCGCCGCCCCGCCGGAGTGGCTGCAGGCGGCCCATGAGCACGGGGAGGTCTACTTCCTGCTGGCCGGCCGCCCTTGGCCGGAGGCGACGCCGGGCAAGCCGGTGACCGAGGAGATGCTCAGGGCGTTCGCCGGCGACGAGGCGACCCTCACCACTGCGGCGCACTGCCTGCTGCCGGTCACCCGCCTGCGCAAGTGACCCCGCCGATCCCAGAAGCCCGGTCCGGGAGCCGTACCCTGGGGGTATGAGCACCGCCCCCACCCCCGGACCGCGCGAATCGAAGCACGACTCCCAGCCCAAGCCGGCGCTGGTCTTCGACGATCCGATGGACCGGCCGTCCTCGGACGATACGGACCGCGGGTGGGGCGAGCGGCCTGCCGGCGCCGACAGCGCATCCGACCTGGCCCGCTTCCTCGACGAGAAGCCGCCCCACCACCTCTGAGCAGCTGCGGCTACTGATCGCGCGGCGCGGAACCCGCGTCCCGCCCAGGACCGGGACCGGAGCCGCGCTGCGCGACCAGGGCGTCGCGGATCTCCTTCAGGACCTCCAGCTCGCTCAGTTCGACCACTTCCCTGACGTTCTCCTTCGCCGCCTCGCGGGCCGCCCGCCTGGCGAGGTACTTCGCCATGGGCAGCACCATCAGGAAGTACACGACCGCGGCCGTGATCAGGAAGCTGAGGGTCGCGCTGAGCACCGAGCCCCACATGATCGGGATTCCCGAGGCGGCCTCGCCCGACTTCGGGTCGATCCTGCACGGTTCCTTGAGGCAGTAGGTGTACTTGTCGAGGTCCTGGGTGCCGAAGGCGCCGACCAGCGGGTTGATGAAGCCCTTGACCACGGCGTTCACGATCTGGGTGAACGCGGCGCCGATCACGACGGCGACCGCCAGGTCGATCACATTGCCTCGCATCAGGAAGGCCTTGAAGCCCTCCAGGACGCCGACCTTCTTCTCGCTCACCACTGAACCCTTCGTCGCCTGCGCAGGACACGGAACAAACAGCTCCGCAACCTACGACAACGCGGGGGATCACTGTCCAATCGTTGGGCACAGGATCACCGCCAGCCGAGCCGTCATACCGGCGCCCGCGAGCGCCGCCGCCGTCGGCCGGGGGACCGACAGCACGACCAGCGCCCCGCTGTCCGCTTCCGCTTCCGCGCCGCCCGCCCGGTCCGGGCCGGGGACTTCGGCCACCCTCGCCGCGGTCGCCACCACTCGGGTCCGGGCGTCCCCGCCCGGGGAGGCGTCCGCCGCCACCACGTCCACCCGGTCACCGGGGCGCAGCAGCCGTACCGTCGCCGCGTCCGCGATCCGTACCGGAGCGGACACCCGCTCCACCGCGGCCGGCCGGCGCTCGGCCGGCGAGGCCGCCGGCTGAGCCGCGGCACTCCCCGGTGGCGCGGAACCGGCCGCGATCGCCGCAGCCGCCATCGCGAGACCCGCGGCCATCGCCCGCCGTCGGCGCCGCACGGCCCGCCGCAGCCGGTTACCGCCACCGCGCACCCGCAGGGGAGTGAACATCGGCACCACGCGCGGAGGCGGAGCCGGATGCGCGGGCGGCAGCGAGCACGCGAAAGACGCCGAGGGAGACGCCGAGGGAGTGGGGGTGGGGGTGGGGGTGGACGTGGACGTGGACGTGAGGGACATGGCACACACCGCCTGCTGGGTGAGGACTTCGGCCGAACGCCTGAACAGCCCCCACGATCCAACGTTTCGCGCGCCCCCGCCGAGCCCTGTGGACGGGCACTCCGGTGTGGACAACTCCACCACCCGCCAGGGTGGTTACGGCAGCTCGAACCCCAGGTCCCAGCCGTCGTGCGCATGCGTGCACAGGCAGTCCCGCGCATCGGCGGCCGGCAGCGCCGCCACCGCGTCGAAGAGCACCTCGCGCAGCCGTCCGACGTTCTCGCCGAACACCTTGAGCACCTCGGTGTGCGAGACGCCCTCGCCCGTCTCCGCCCCCGCGTCCAAGTCGGTCACCAGCGTCAGCGAGGTGTAGCAGAGCCCGAGTTCCCGGGCGAGCACCGCCTCCGGGTGCCCGGTCATGCCGACCACCGACCAGCCCATGGCCGCGTGCCACTGCGATTCCGCACGGGTGGAGAAGCGAGGCCCCTCGACCACGACCAGCGTCCCGCCGTCCACCGGCTCCCAGTTCCGGCCGCGCGCCGCCGCGAGCGCCGCCGCCCGTCCGACCGGGCAGTACGGGTCGGCGAACGTCGTGTGCACCACATTGGGGATGCTGCCCCCAGGCAGCGGCTCGCCGTCGAAGTAGGTCTGCGTCCGCGCCTTCGTACGGTCCACCAGCTGGTCCGGTACGAGCAGCGTCCCCGGCCCGTACTCCGCCCGCAGTCCGCCCACCGCGCACGGTCCCAGCACCTGGCGGGCGCCCACGGAGCGCAGCGCCCACAGGTTGGCGCGGTAGTTGATGCGGTGCGGCGGAAGGTGGTGGCCACGGCCGTGGCGGGGGAGGAAGGCGACCTGCCGTCCAGCTATCTCGCCGAGGAAGAGGGAATCGCTCGGTTTTCCGTACGGGGTCTCCACCTCGATCTCGGACACGTCCTCCAGGAACGAGTAGAAGCCGGACCCGCCGATCACGCCGATCTCTGCGTTCGCCATGGCGATCACCCTAGGTCCTGTTCGGGCGGGGACGCGAAAACGCCGGGGACCCCGCCGTACGAAGGAGTACGGCGGGGTCCCCGGCGAAGCGTGTCAGGCAGCCGAGGAGGAGCTGCCGGCGGAACTCGCGGAGCTGGTGGAGCTCGACGACGAGGCCGACGAACCCGAGGACGACGACGAACCCGAGGACGCCGAGGTCGAAGCGGACGACGTCGAAGCCGCCGGCTTGGCGGCCGGTGCGCTGCTCGACGACGAGCCGCGGCTGTCGTTCCGGTAGAACCCGGAGCCCTTGAAGACGATGCCGACCGCGGAGAACACCTTCTTCAGGCGTCCCTCGCAACTCGGGCACTCGGTCAGGGCGTCATCGGTGAACTTCTGCACCGCCTCGAGGCCCTCGCCGCATGCGGTGCACTGGTACTGGTAGGTCGGCACTTGCTCCTCCTGGCACTCTCACTCAATGAGTGCTAACGACGGTCCATACTGACGTATTCCCCGGGATCAGTCCACCGTGACCGGCACTCGGTGACCGATACCACTGTGGCCGCCCCGTGCCGCGATCCGCCCGGGAACCTGCGGCGACAGCCGCGCACGCAGTGCCACCAGGGTCGCCAGCGCCAGCGCCGTGCCCGCCAGGGGCACCATGAACCCGGCGCTCGCGCCGTGTGCGTCGGCCAGCCGGCCGGCCACCATGACGGCTGCCGCCTGGCCGAGCGCGACCGCGCCGGTGAGCCAGGTGAAGGCCTCGGTCCGGGCGGTGGCCGGGACCAGCTTGTCGACCAGGGTGTAGCCGGTGATCAGCGCGGGCGCGATGCACAGGCCGACCAGCAGTCCGAGCGCCCCGAGCACCGGTACGGAGTGCACCGCCCACAGGGCCGAGGTAGCCAGGGTGAGCGCCGTGTAGCCGAGGATCAGGCGCCTGCGCGGACCGGACTTCCACGCGATGGCGCCGCACGCGATACCCGCGAGCATGTTGCCGGCCGCGAAGACGCCGTACAGCAGGCCGTTGGCGCCCGGGTTGCCGATCTCCTGGGAGAACGCGGTGAGCGAGACCTGCATGCCGCCGAAGACCGCGCCGATCCCGAGGAAGGCGATCGCCAGGACGCGCACGCCCGGGACGGAGAGCGCGGAGGCGTGCGGTGCGCCGGTGCCGGCCGCCGCGTCGAAGCCGCGGCTCGGCTTCGGCTGCGTACGCCGCTGCGCCGCGAACAGCAGGCCGCCGATCAGCGTCAGCGCCGCCTCGGCCGCCAGGCCGGCCGCGGGATGCACGCCGGCGCACAGCGCCGTCGCCAGCACCGGGCCGATGACGAACGTGAACTCGTCCGTCACCGACTCGAACGCGGCGGCGGTGGACATCAGCGGCGAGCCCTCCAGCTTGGCGGCCCAGCGGGCCCGCACCATCGGCCCGACCTGCGGGACGGAGGCACCGGCCGGGACGGCGGCGGCGAAGAGGGCCCACAGCGGGGCGTCGGCGAGCGCGAGAGCGGTCAGGGCGCTGACGGAGGCCGCGTGCACCAGCACGCCCGGCAGCAGTACGGCGCTCTGTCCGAACCGGTCCGCGAGCTTGCCGCTCTGCGGGGCGAACAGCGCCATGGAGACGCCGGTGACCGCGGCGACGATGCCGGCGCTTCCGTACGAACCGGTGGTGTGCTGCACCAGCAGCACGATGCCGATGGTCAGCATCGCGAAGGGCTGGCGGGCGGCGAAGCCGGGCAGCAGGAAGCCCCAGGCTCCGGGTGTGCGCAGCAGTTGCCCGTATCCCGGGCGGGAGTCCTCGGTGGTGACCGCGGTGGTGTTGACGTTGACCGTGTTAGGCACGGTCCTTGCCTTTCTGCCGCCTGGTAGTGCTCCCCCGTCACAGGCCTTGTGAGCCGTACGGGAGCCCCGAGAGCTGTCCTCACGCGCAGGACCGGGGTAGATACCAGGGCCGCCCCCGGTGAAGGGGGCCGCCGCGGCCGCCGAGCGGTCGCGCCAGCTCTGCGTCAGGCAGAGTTGGTCGATCAGTGTGCCTTCATGGTACAGGCATACCGGCCTTGTGCACCTGTGATTGCGCCTACATCCGGACCGTTCACCTGCGATTAACCGGAGTTTCGATGTCCGGTTCCCAGCCACCCCGCCAGCTTGCCACCCTGCCCGACGGCCCGCAGCCGCGCCTCCGCCGCGTCCCGCACCGGATCCGTCGCCACCACCAGCAGCTCGTCGTGCCGGCGCAGCGCGGTCGTCGGCCCCGGTACGAAGCTCTTCCCGTCCCGTACGACCAGGGTGACCGCGGCGCCGGGCGGCAGCCGCAGCTCGCTGACCTCCACCCCGTGCATCCTCGACTTCTCGGGGATCACGACCGACAGCAGGTGCCCGCGCAGCCGCTCCAGCGGCGCCGACTCGATGCCCAGGTCCGCGGCCGCCTCCGACTCGCCGAGGTCCAGCTTGCGGGCCAGCCAGGGCAGCGTCGGTCCCTGGACGAGCGTGTAGACGACGACCAGCACGAAGACGATGTTGAAGATCCGGTCGCTGCCCTCGACCTGCGCCACCATCGGGATGGTGGCCAGGATGATGGGCACCGCACCGCGCAGGCCCGCCCACGACATCAGGGCCTGCTCGCGCCACGGCACTCGGAAGGGCAGCAGGCTGACGAAGACCTCCAGCGGCCTCGCCACCATCGTCAGCACCAGTCCCACGACCACGGCCGGCCAGAAGTCGTCGAGCAGCTCGCTTGGGGTCACCAGCAGGCCGAGAAGGACGAACATGCCGATCTGCGCGAGCCAGCCGAGCCCGTCCGCGAACCCGCGGGTGGCGGGCCAGTGCGGCAGTTTGGCGTTCCCGAGCACCATCGCGGCCAGGTAGACGGCGAGGAAGCCGCTGCCGTGCGCCATGGCGCCGGCCGCGTAGGCGACCACGGCGATGGCCATCACCGCGATCGGGTAGAGGCCGGAGGCGGGCAGTGCCACATGCCGCAGGGTGAAGGCACCGAGCCAGCCCGCCGCGAGGCCGATGGCGGCGCCGATCGCCAGCTCCATGGCGATCTTGCCGACCAGTACGTACCACTCGTCCACCGGGCCGGCTGCCGAGAAGGCCACCACCAGGATCACGACAGGGGCGTCGTTGAAGCCCGACTCCGCTTCCAGTACGCCTGTTATCCGGGACGGCAGCGGGACCTTCCGCAGGACGGAGAAGACCGCCGCGGCGTCCGTCGAGGACACGACCGCGCCGATGATGAGCGCCTGCCGCCACTCCAGCCCGACCAGATAGTGCGCGCCGGCGGCCGTCACGCCCACGCTCACCGCGACGCCGACGAGCGACAGTACGGCGGCGGCGGGCAGTGCGGGCTTGATCTCTTTCCACTTCGTGCCCAGGCCACCTTCGGCCAGGATCACCACAAGTGCGGCATAGCCGATGACCTGCGTCAGTTCGGCGTTGTCGAAGACGACGCCCCCGATGCCGTCCTGTCCGATGGCGATGCCGAGTCCGAGGTAGATGAGCAGGCTGGGGAGCCCGCTGCGTGAGGAGACACGTACGGCCGCGACCGCGACGAGCAGGACGAGCGAGCAGATCAGCAGGAGCTCATTGAGCTGATGAACAGTCAGGGGCCGGCCTTTCCCTCGAACGCCTGCCGGATCGTTCCTCCGGCGGCAGGTACTTCGTTACCTTACCTAATCTTTGACGCTTTCTTTACGCGGGTTCTTTACGCGGGCGTCCGTCGGTGCGACAGCAGTTCGACCGCGTTACTGATACCGCGTCCGGACCGCGCAGGCGCTGCGCCTATGGTTGCTCCCAGCACTCCCAGGACCACCCTGCCCCTCGAAGGACAGCGATGCCCGCCAACGAAACCGCCTCTTCCGGCAAGAAGAAGGGGCGACGCGCCCGCCTGATCGTGATCCTCCTGGTGCTGGCGCTCGTCGCAGGTGTCGGATATGGCGCGTACTGGAGCATCGACAGCGTGCGTGCCTCCTTCCCGCAGACCACGGGGACGGTGAAGCTCGAAGGCCTCTCCGGACCCGTCGACGTCAAGCGCGACGAGTACGGCATTCCGCAGATCTACGCCGACTCCGACGAAGACCTGTTCCGCGCCCAGGGTTTCGTCCAGGCCCAGGACCGCTTCTGGGAGATGGATGTCCGCCGCCACATGACCGCCGGACGTCTGTCGGAGATGTTCGGCAGCGGACAGGTGGAGACGGACGCGTTCCTGCGCACCCTCGGCTGGCACCGGGTGGCGCAGGCCGAGTACGAAACGAAGCTCGCGCCGGAGACCAAGAAGTACCTCCAGGCGTACGCCGACGGCGTCAACGCCTACCTCAAGGACCGCTCGGGCAAGGAACTGTCCGTCGAGCACGCGGCGCTCGGCCTCAGCAACGACTACAAGCCCGAGAAGTGGACGCCGGTCGACTCGGTGGCCTGGCTCAAGGCGATGGCCTGGGACCTGCGCGGCAATATGCAGGACGAGATCGACCGCTCGCTGATGGAGAGCCGGCTGTCGAAGACGCAGATCGACGAGCTCTACCCGCCGTACCCCTTCGACCGGAACAAGCCGGTCGTCGAGGGCGGTGGCGTCGACTCCGCCGACGGGAAGTACGACCCGAAGGCCGCCTCCGGCAGTGACGGAGAGGGCAGCGGCGACGGACAGGGTCTCTCGGACGGTGACGGACCGGGCAGCGGCGACGGACAGGGCGACGGCAGCGGGGCGCAGGGCGCCGTCCAGGGTCTTCAGACGCAGCTCTCCGCCCTCTCCGACACCCTCGACGAGGTCCCGGCGCTGATCGGCCCGAACGGCAACGGCATCGGCTCGAACTCCTGGGTCGTCTCCGGCAAGTACACGACCACCGGCAAGCCGCTGCTCGCCAACGACCCGCACCTGGCGCCCCAGCTGCCGTCGCTCTGGTACCAGATGGGCCTGCACTGCCGCAGCGTCTCGGCCACGTGCCAGTACGACGTCGCCGGCTACACCTTCGCCGGCATGCCGGGCGTGATAATCGGTCACAACCAGGACATCGCCTGGGGCATGACGAACCTCGGCGCCGACGTGACCGACCTCTACCTGGAGCGGATCACCCCCGACGGCTACCTCTACCGCAGCAAGACCCGCCCGTTCACGACGCGCGAAGAGGTCATCAAGGTCGCGGGCGGCCCGAGCAAGAAGATCATCGTCCGGACCACCGGCAACGGCCCCATCGTCTCCGACCGCAGCGACGAGCTGGAGACGGTCGGCGAGAAGGCCCCGGTCGACACCCAGGCGCCCGAGCGCGGCACCGGCTACGCGGTCGCGCTGCAGTGGACCGCCCTCAAGCCGGGCAAGACCATGGACGCCGTCTTCCAGCTCAACCGGGCCAAGGACTTCGACGGATTCCGCCGGGCGGCCCGTGACTTCGAGGTCCCCTCGCAGAACCTGATCTACGCCGACGGCAAGGGCAACATCGGCTACCAGGCGCCCGGCCGCATCCCGGACCGCCGCAAGGGCGACGGCCGGATGCCGGCCCCCGGCTGGGACCCCGACTACGCCTGGCCCACCGGCGAGGACGCGTACATCCCGCAGGACGAGCTGCCCTGGGACCTCAACCCCGAGCGGGGCTACATCGTGACCGCCAACCAGGCGGTCACCGAGTCGGGCGAGGGCAAGTACCCGTACACGCTCACCACGGACTGGGGCTACGGCGCCCGCAGCCAGCGGATCAACGACCTCATCGAGACGAAGATCAAGGACGGCGGCAAGGTCTCGACCGAGGACATGCAGAAGATGCAGATGGACAACCACAGCGAGATCGCCGTGCTGCTGAAGGACATCCTGTCGGAGATCGACATCTCGGACCCGCACGTCCGTGAGGCGCAGCAGCTGCTGGACGGCTGGGACTACACCCAGGAGCCGGACTCGGCCGCCGCCGCGTACTTCAACGGGGTCTGGCGCAACATCCTCAAGCTCGCCTTCGGCAACAAGCTGCCGAAGGAGCTGCGGGTCGAGGGCCAGTGCCTGAACGTCCGGCCCGCCGACCCCACGGGCCCCGTGGACGACCTCGACAAGCTGGTCCGCGAGTGCGGCGAGCGCAGCGGGGACACCGCCCAGCCGGACGGCGGCGACCGGTGGTTCGAGGTCGTACGCGGGCTCATCGAGGACGAGGACAACGCGTGGTGGCAGACGCCCGGTACGCGTCTGGACCCCGCGACCAAGACGCGTGACGAGCTCTTCGCCCGGGCCATGAAGGACGCCCGCTGGGAGCTGACCGCCAAGCTCGGCAAGGACGTCGACAGCTGGAGCTGGGGCCGGCTGCACCAGCTGACCCTGAAGAACCAGACCCTCGGCACCGAGGGGCCCGGCTACCTGCAGTGGCTGCTCAACCGGGGCCCGTGGCACCTGGGCGGCGGCGAGGCCGCGGTCAACGCGACCGGCTGGAACGCGGCGGAGGGCTACGACGTCATCTGGGTTCCGTCCATGCGGATGGTGGTGAACCTGGGCGACCTCGACAAGTCCCGCTGGATCAACCTCAGCGGCGCCTCGGGGCACGCCTACAGCGCGCACTACACGGACCAGACCGACAAGTGGGCCGACGGGGAACTGCTCGACTGGGCGTTCACCGAGGAGGCCGTCGGCAAGAGCACGGTCGACGCGATGGTGCTCAAGCCGTAGGGGCTCGGACCCGGGCGGCCGCCCCGGCCGCCCAGGCCGGCTCAGCCGCCGAAGCGGGTGACGCCGCCCGGTGTCACCACGGCGTGCACGGGGTGGTCGTGCGGTTCCTCCGGGACCCGCGCGACCACCTCGTTGTCGTACAGCAGCACCACCAGTGCGGGGTGCGCGTCCGCCCGGGCGAGCCGCGCGAGTACCCGGTCGTACGAACCGCCGCCGCGGCCCAGGCGCATCCCGCGGGAGTCGACCGCCAGGCCGGGGAGCAGTACCGCGCCGGCGGTCAGGACGGCGTCCGGGCCGAGCCGTGGACCGGCCGGCTCCAGCAGGCTGATCTTGCCGGGGTGGTGGGCGCGTACGAGCTGCTCCGCGCCGTCGTACGTGCCCCAGTCGAGGTCGTTGTCGGCCATGAGGACCGGGAGCAGGACGCGCACGCCCCGCGTGCGCAGCGCGTCGAGCAGCGCTCGGGTGCCCGGTTCGCGCCCCACGGAGACGTACGCCGCCACCGTGCCGGCCCGGGTGAGTTCGGGAAGCTCCAGGGCCCGGCGGGCGAGAACCGCGGCCGTCTTCCCGGCGTCTTCCTGGGACAACCGCGCTCTGGTGGCGAGCAGTTCGCGCCGGATGTCCGACTTGCTGGACTGGTCCCCGTGCATATTCAGTTCACAAACCCTTCCATATGACCGTGAATTAACCGGAGCATCATGTTCCGCCCATAGGCAGCGGATATGGTTCTGCGCATGACTCAGTTGCACCCCAGGATCAGCAAGGCGGTCATTCCCGCCGCTGGTCTCGGAACACGGTTCCTTCCGGCCACCAAGGCCACGCCGAAGGAAATGCTGCCCGTCGTCGACAAGCCGGCGATCCAGTATGTGGTGGAGGAGGCGGCCTCGGCCGGGCTCTCCGACGTCCTCATGATCACCGGTCGCAACAAGCGCCCGCTGGAGGACCACTTCGACCGTAACTATGAGCTGGAGTCGGCGCTGACCCGTAAGGGCGACGCCGAGCGGCTGGCCAAGGTGCAGGAGTCCAGCGACCTCGCGACCATGCACTACGTCCGCCAGGGCGACCCCAAGGGCCTCGGCCACGCCGTGCTGTGCGCCGCTCCGCACGTCGGCCACGAGCCCTTCGCCGTACTCCTCGGCGACGACCTGATCGACCCGCGCGACCCGCTGCTGGCCCGGATGGTGGAGATCCAGGAACAGCACGGCGGCAGCGTGGTCGCGCTGATGGAGGTCGACCCGGCGCAGATCCACCTGTACGGCTGCGCGGCCGTCGAGCCGACCCAGCACGGGGACGTCGTCAAGGTCACCGGCCTGGTGGAGAAGCCGGACGCGGCCGAGGCACCCAGCAACTACGCGATCATCGGACGTTACGTCCTCGACCCGGCCGTCTTCGCGATACTCCGAGAGACCGAGCCGGGCCGGGGCGGCGAGATCCAGCTCACCGACGCGCTGCAGAAGCTGGCCGTCGACGAAAAGGTGGGCGGCCCGGTGCACGGCGTCGTCTTCAAGGGCCGCCGCTATGACACCGGTGACCGTGGCGACTACCTGCGGGCCATTGTCAGACTCGCGTGCGAACGTGAAGACCTGGGACCCGAGTTCCGGGCCTGGCTTCGCAGTTACGTCACCGAGGAGATGTAGCCCTTGAGCAGCACCGCGCCATCGGACACCGGCAGCCCGCGGCTCTGGTCGGTCGACGAGCACCTGGACGACGTCCTCGGTGCCGTCCGCCCGCTCGAACCGATCGAGCTGCAACTCCTCGACGCCCAGGGCTGTGTCCTGGTCGAGGACGTGACCGTGCCCGTCGCCCTGCCGCCCTTCGACAACAGCTCGATGGACGGCTACGCGGTCCGTACGGCCGATGTCGCGGGCGCGAGCGAGGAGTTCCCCGCGGTGCTGCTCGTCGTCGGTGATGTCGCGGCGGGCAGCGGCGAGCTGCCCACCGTGCGCCCCGGCGAGGCCGCCCGCATCATGACCGGTGCCCCGCTGCCGCCCGGCGCCGAGGCCGTCGTCCCCGTCGAGTGGACCGACGGCGGTACGGGCGGGGGCGCGGCGACGACGATGCGTGCGGCCAGTACGGCACCGGAGGGCGCGAGCGGCGAGGTCCGGGTGCACCGCGCCGCCGAGGCGCGGGCGCACGTCAGGGCGCGCGGCAGCGACGTCCAGGCGGGCGACCTCGCGCTGGAGGCCGGGACGGTGCTGGGACCGCCCCAGATCGCCCTGCTCGCCGCCATCGGCCGTGGCACGGTCCGGGTCCGGCCGCGGCCCCGGGTCGTCGTCATGTCGACCGGGAGCGAGCTGGTCCAGCCCGGCGAGGAGCTGACCGAGGGCCGGATCTACGACTCGAACAGCTTCGCGCTCACCGCGGCCGCGCGGGACGCCGGCGCCATCGCGTACCGCGTCGGCGCCGTCGGGGACAACGCGGAGACCCTGCGGGCGACGATCGAGGACCAGCTGATCCGGGCGGACCTCCTGGTCACCACGGGCGGCGTCAGCGTCGGCGCGTACGACGTCGTCAAGGAGGCGCTGTCCTCCGTCGGCGACGCGGACGAGCCGGGCAGCGGGGTGGACTTCCGCAAGCTGGCCATGCAGCCGGGCAAGCCGCAGGGCTTCGGGTCGATCGGCCCGGACCACACGCCGCTGCTTGCGCTGCCGGGCAACCCGGTGTCGTCGTACGTCTCGTTCGAGCTGTTCGTACGGCCCGCGATCCGTGCCCTGATGGGTCTGCGGGACGTCCGGCGTCCCACCGTCCGGGCCGTGCTCCGCACCGACAAGGCGCTGACCTCACCGGCCGGCCGCCGCCAGTTTCTGCGCGGTACGTACGACGCCGAGGCGGGCACCGTCACCCCGGTGGGCGGCGCCGGATCCCACCTGATCGCGGCCCTCGCGCACGCCGACTCGCTGATCGTCGTCCCGGAGGACGTCACCTCGGCCGAACCCGGCACGGGGCTCGAGGTGGTCCTGCTCGGCTGAATCCCTCCCGGTGCGGGTACCGTGGCTGCCCACAGAGGCCCTGATGGGGCCCGGACCGGGAGCGCCCCAAGATGACTGCGATTTCCCGGGGGACGACCCCCGGATCCCCCCAGCAAGACAGGCTGACGCACATCGACGCCGCGGGCGCGGCCCGCATGGTGGACGTGTCGGAGAAGGACGTCACCAGTCGGACCGCCCGGGCGAGCGGGCGGGTGCTGGTCTCTCCCCGGGTGATCGAGCTGCTGCGGGGCGAGGGGGTGCCCAAGGGTGACGCGCTCGCGACCGCGCGCATCGCCGGGATCATGGGCGCCAAGCGCACGCCCGACCTGATCCCGCTCTGTCACCCGCTCGCGGTCTCCGGCGTCACGCTCGACCTCGCGGTCGCCGACGACGCGGTCGAGATCCTCGCCACGGTGAAGACCACCGACCGGACGGGCGTCGAGATGGAGGCGCTGACCGCCGTCTCGGTCGCTGCGCTCACCGTCATCGACATGGTGAAGGCGGTCGACAAGGGCGCGGTCATCACGGACGTGCGCGTGGAGGAGAAGACGGGCGGCAAGTCCGGCGACTGGAGCCGGTCGTGAGTGCCGCGCCGCGCGCCGGAGAGGTGCACAGCCACAGCCACGGCCCGGCACCCGAGCCGAGCGACAGCCGCGGCCCCGCGGCCGAGCCGAGTGCGCCTGCCGCTCCGGCGGAGGCGTCGCCGCGGCGGGCCCTGGTCGTCACCGCCTCCAACCGCGCCGCCGCCGGCGTCTACGCCGACCGGGGCGGCCCGGTCCTCGCCGACGGCCTGCGCGCGCTGGGCTTCTCGGTCGACGGCCCGCAGGTCGTACCGGACGGCGAGCCGGTCGAGCAGGCGCTGCGCGCCGGCGTCGCCGCCGCGTACGACGTCATCCTCACCACCGGCGGTACCGGCATCTCGCCCACCGACCGGACCCCCGACGCGACCCTGCGGGTGCTGGACTACGAGATCCCCGGCATCGCCGAGGCGATCCGCGCCGAGGGACTGGCGAAGGTCCCCACCGCCGCCCTCTCGCGGGGCCTGGCCGGTGTCGCGGAGCGGACGCTGATCGTCAACCTGCCCGGTTCGACCGGGGGAGTCCGGGACGGACTGGCGGTCCTGGACCGGCTTCTCGTCCACGCCGTCGACCAGATGCGGGGCGGCGACCACCCACGGCCGGCGGGGGGCCCGAGCTGAACGCTCCCTCCTGGCCTGTCGTGCTGGTGGACGGCGAAGTCGTCCTCCGCCCGATAAAGCTGCGCGACCAGCGGGCGTGGCGGGAGGTCAACCGGCGCAATCGCGACTGGCTGCGCCCCTGGGAGGCGACCATCCCGCCGCCGGCGCCGGCCGGCCCGGTCGCGCAGCGGCCCACGTACCGTCAGATGGTCCGCCATCTGCGCGCGGAGGCCAACGCCGGCCGGATGCTGCCGTTCGTGATCGAGTACGAGGGCCGCCTCGTCGGGCAGCTGACGGTCGCCGGGATCACCTGGGGCTCGATGTGCGCGGGGCATGTCGGCTACTGGGTCGACCGGGAGGTGGCGGGCCGCGGGGTGGTGCCCACCGCGGTGGCCCTCGCCGTCGACCACTGTTTCCGTTCGGTCGGGCTGCACCGCATGGAGGTCTGTATTCGCCCCGAGAACGGCCCCAGCCGCAGGGTCGTGGAGAAACTCGGATTCCGCGAGGAGGGGCTGCGCCCGCGTTATCTCCACATCGACGGCGCGTGGCGCGACCATCTGGTGTACGCGCTGACGGCCGAGGAGGTCCCCGACGGCCTGCTGCGCCGCTGGCACCAGGCCAGACCCGGAACAACACGGAAATGAAATGCGTGTTCGAAATTGACCGCACTCCGACCGTAAACACGCTCACTCGTGCGGCCGGTTGATCCGAACAATCACAAAAAAAGTCCGTGATATCAGCCGGATCGTGCGACACACCGGGCCAATTGGCGGATGGCCTCGCTCGTACCCCTCTACGGTGTGAGGGTGAGCAGCAGCGGCCTCATCTACGCAGTCATTGTCGGGGCCTGGGCCGCCTACCTGGTGCCGATGTGGCTCCGGAGGCAGGACGAGCTGAACGAGGCCCGTCCGACGGAACGCTTCTCCACCGCCATCCGGCTGCTGTCGGGACGGGCGGCCATGGAGCGCCGTTACGCCAAGGATCTGCAGGAGCGCAGTGACGAGGAGGCGGAACACCGCACCGACCCGGACGCTGTGACGGACCCTCCCAGTTCCGTCGACGTCCGGGCTTTCGCCGTGCCCCCGACAAGTATCGAGCAGCACGAACACGTCGAGTCCACGGGACGGCCCGAGCCGTCCACGCCCGCCAGACCCGCCCGCCCGTCCGGCGCATCGGGCTCCTCGGGTGCATCGGGCTCCTCCGGCGACGCCGCCGAGCGCGCGCGCCGCGCCAAGCGCCTGAAGGTCCTGGCACGCCGCCGGCGCACCACCGTGGTCCTCTTCCTCGCCTTCACGCTGGGCGCCGTCGTCGCGGCGGTCGGCGGACTGCGCTTCCTCTGGGCGCCCGGCGTGCCCGCCGCCCTGCTGAGCGCGTACATCATGCATCTGCGCGCCCAGGAGCGGCGGCGCTTCACCTTCACCATGGACCGGCGCCGGGCCGAGGCCGCCGCTCAGCGGCTGCGCGAGACCCGCACGCGGCGCAGGCAGGCCCCCCCGGCCGAGCCGGCCGAGGAACCCGAGACGCGAACGGAGCCGGAACCGGTCCCCGTCGTCTCGCCGCAGGAAGCCGGCCGACGGGCCCTGGTCGAGCAGACCGACCACGCGGAGTGGGTCGATCAGCAGCGCGAGCGCGGTCCGGCCCAGGGCGAGAGCTGGGAGCCGGTCCCGGTCCCGCTGCCCACGTACGTCACGGCCCCGGTGGCCCCGCGGGCGACCGGCAGCGTGGACCTCGGGGCCCCGGACGCCTGGAGCTCCGCCCGCTCCAGCACCGTCGAGCCGACCCCGGCCGCGGCGCCTCCCGCGTCCTCCGTACCCCCGGCAGCCGATCCGGCCCCGAGTCGCCGTGCGCCCTCACCGCGCCGCGCTCGCGAGGCCGGCCGCACTCCGCTCTTCGACCAGTACGAGGAGGAAGCCCGGCCGCGCGCGGCCAACGAGTGAGACGTGACCTGCGAGGGAACGGATTACCAAGCACCCCGACGGGGGTGCTAAGGTTTCACTCGTTGCAAGGGCCTGTGGCGCAGTCTGGTAGCGCACCTCGTTCGCATCGAGGGGGTCTGGGGTTCAAATCCCCACAGGTCCACCGCACGCAGAGATCCCGTCCGATCGTTCAGATCGGGCGGGATTTTCGCGTTCCCGGGACGCCGTCCGATCACCGGCCGGGAAGCCTGCTGCCCGCTCGCGGTGAAGAATGGCCAGTGGTCGGGAGCGTCGAACGAGGTGTGCATGCACATGGTTCGCAACATCGAGAATCCCCTCGACGCCGGGTACGCGGCGGGGCTTGTGCTGGACGGCACCGCGACCGTGCTGGGCTGCACGCCCGCGGCCGAGGCGCTCCTCGGCCGCAGCGCGGAGGAGCTGCGCGGCCGGCCCCTGCGCTCCCTGCTGGCCGACCCCGCCGGCTGGGCGGAGATCATGGCCCGGCGGAGCACCTCGGTCTGGGAAGGCCGCGCCGTCGTGCGGACGGGGGACCGGGGGGAGTTGGACATCACCTACCGGGTCCTCCCGCTGGATCCGGCCGGGATGAGCGAGCACGACTCGCACTGGCTGGTCACGGGGGCGCCGAGCGCACTGGTGTCGAAGTGGCGGCAGGACTTCGCGTTCACGCAGGAACTGCTCCTCCAGGACCGCGTCGGCCTCGCGGTGTTCGACAAGGACCTGCGGCTGGTGCGGACGAACACCCACCTGCTGCCGTACACCGGCCTGCCCCCGAACCTGGAGGGCCGCCGGCTGGGGGACGTCATCTGGGCCGAGGACGCGCGGCAGATCGACGACCAGGTACGAGAGGTCCTGCGCACCGGGATCCCGCTGGTGGGGGTGGACGCCCACGTACGCACGCTGGTCGACCCGGGGGCCGGGCGGATCATGGCGGTGTCCGCCTTCCGCCTCCAGGAGCCGGACGGGCGGGTGATGGGGGTCACCGGCCTGTTCACCGACGTCACGGAGCAGCGCAGGGCGCGCCGGCGGCTCGATCTGCTGCACCGCGCCACCGCGGTGCTCCGGCACTCGCTGTCCGTCGCCGAGACCACGCAGGACCTCGCCGACGTACTCGTGCCGGATCTTGCCGACTCGGCCGCCGTCGACATCGCCGACGCCGTCTTCCGGTATGCGGAGCCGGGCCCCGAGCATCATCGGCACCACCTGCTGCGCCATGCCGCCGCGGCCGGACCGGATACGGGCCGGCGCGAGCCCGGCGACGTGATCGAGCTGGACACCGGGGGAGTGCAGCGGGGGCATGTCTGGGGGGATGAGGTGCCGGGTACGGCCGGGACCGGCGCCGGGCGGGATCAGCGCGTCCGCTCCGGGATGACCGTACTGCTGCGCGCCCGGGGCATGGTCCTCGGCCGGGTCACCGTCGAGCGCACCGGCCTCCTCCCGTTCGACAAGGACGATCTGGACCTGCTGGGCGAGATCGCCTCCCGCGCGGCCCTGGTGGTGGACAACGCGCGCCGCTACGCACGCGAGCGCCGCGCGAACGTGAGTCTTCAGCGGAGCCTGCTGCCTCCGGAGGAGAGTGACACGGTCGCGGTCCAGTCGGCCAGCGTCTACCTGCCCACCGACGCGGCCACCGGGGTGAGTGGCGACTGGTTCGACGTCATCCCGCTGTCCTCCGCCCGCGTCGCCCTGGTCGTCGGCGACGTGGTCGGCCACGGACTGCACGCCACAGCGACCATGGGACGGCTGCGCACGGCTGTGCGGACGCTGGCCGATCTCGATCTGGAGCCGGACGAGCTGCTCGCCCATCTCGACGACCTCGTCTCCCAGCTCACGGTCGAAGCCGGCAGCAACGAGCCCGACGCGCAGGGCGCCGAACCGCAGGGCCCGTATCACTCGTTCGGCGGCACCTGCCTGTACATGACGTACGACCCGGTGGCGCGGCACTGCGTGATGGCCAGCGCCGGGAGCCCGCCGCCGGCCGTGGTGGCGCCGGACGGGACCGTCGCGTACGTGGATGTCAGCCCGGGCCCGCCGCTGGGGGTCGGCGGGCTGCCGTTCGAACCCGTGGAGATCGATGTCGAGGAGGGCAGCGTGCTCGCGCTCTTCACGGACGGACTCGTCGAGCGGCGCGCGGGCGACCTCGACGAGGGAATGGAGGCGCTGCGGAGCCGGCTGATGGACGCGGACGCCGTCCGACGGCCGCTGCGGGAGGTCGGCCGGGAGGTGGTGGAGGGGCTCGCGCCGAGCCGGCTCCCCGACGACGTCACCCTGCTGCTCGCCCGTACCCGGGTGGTCGCCCCGGACGACAGCGTGACGTGGTCGCTGGACGCCGATCCTGCGGTCGTGGCGAGCGCGCGTGAGCTGGTGGTGGGACAGCTGTCCCGCTGGGGTCTGGACGAACTGACCTTCACCACCGAGCTGGTGGTGAGCGAGCTGGTCACCAACGCCATCCGCTACGCGGGCGGGCCGGTCGAACTCCGGCTGATCCGGGCAGGCACGCTGATCTGCGAGGTCTCCGACCCGAGCGCGACACAACCACGGATGCGGCGGGCGCGTACCACCGAGGAGGGCGGGCGCGGCCTGTTCCTGATCGCGCAGCTCACCCAGCGATGGGGCAGTCGCTACACGCGGCGCGGGAAGACGATCTGGGCGGAGCAGCCGCTCCCGGTCGTGGAGTGACACGACAATGCCGGTATGACGGACGCGGACGAGAGTTTCGGCAGCCACGGCAGTTCTGGCAGCGAGGCCGTCGACGGCCCGACCGCGCAGGCCTGGGCCGCCCTCGGCGGGGCGGCCGGGCCGGCCGGGCTGGTGTCGTACCGCGCGGCCGGGGACGTCCTCGCCGCCCGGCTGCCGGTGCGGCAGCTGGCCCGGGCGTGTGTCGGGGTGTGTTCACTTGCCGCCGCCGAACTGGTCTCGGTGCGCACGGGGAAACCCCTGGCCGCGGTACGGGTGGACGAAGGCGCCGTGGCCACCGCGTTCGTCAGTGAGCGGCACCTGCGGATCGGCGGCAGGACGCCGACGACGTTCGCGCCGCTCTCCGGGTTCTGGCGGGCGGCGGACGGCTGGGTGCGGACGCACGCCAACTATCCGCATCACCGGGACCGGTTGCTGGACGCCCTCGGGATCCGGGACGGGGAACGGCTGGCCGAGGTGGTGGCGGAGCTGCCCGCTGTGGAGGTGCAGGAGCGGGTGTACGCGGCCGGCGGGCTCGCCGTCGCCGTGGCCCCGCCCGGGGATGCCCCGGGCCGCCCTCCGCTCGTCGAGATGGGGCCGGCCGGAGGCGAGGGCAGGAGCCCGGCGCTCGCTGCCGGTGCGCTGCCGGCGGAGGGGGTGCGGGTGCTGGACCTGACCCGGGTCATCGCCGGGCCGGTCGCGACGCGCACTCTCGGACTGCTGGGCGCGGACGTGCTGCGCCTCGACTCCCCGGCGCTGCCGGAGGCGGCGGACGCGCAGGCCGACACCGGGTTCGGGAAGCGGTCTGCCCGGCTCGATCTGGACGGGGCGGCGGGGAGGCGGACCTTCGAGGAGCTCCTCGCGGTCGCCGATGTGGTGATCACCGGCTATCGGCCGGGCGCGCTGGACCGGCACGGCTTGGCGCCGGCCGCGCTGACCGAGCGGCGGCCCGGCCTGGTTGTGGCGCAGCTGTGCGCGTGGGGATGGTCCGGGCCGTGGGCCGGGCGGCGGGGCTTCGACAGTCTCGTACAGGCCGGGTGCGGGATCGCGCGGATCGAGGCCGGGCCGGATGGACGCCCCGGCGTGCTGCCCGCGCAGGCGTTGGATCACGGCACGGGGTATCTGCTGGCGGCCGCGGTGCTGCGGTCGCTGACCGGGCGGCAGGAGGACGGGCTCGGCAGGCACCTGCGGCTCTCCCTCGCGGGGACGGCGTCCTGGCTGATGCACGGCATCGGGGCCGCCCCGGCGGGCGCGGGGGAGTACGAGGCGGAGAAGTGGCTGAGCGAGACGGAATCGGCCTACGGGCCGCTGCGCCACGCCCTGCCGCCGCTCGGCTTCGACGGAGCTCCCGCGGACTGGAGCCGGCCGCCCAGCCGGTGGGGGACGGACCGGGCCGCGTGGCTCACGGCGTGAGCGGCGCGACGGCGGTGAGCGGCGTGAGGGACGTGAGCGGCTTCGCGAAGCAGCGGCTGTTGTCGTACTCGCGGTAGTGCCCGAACTTCGTGCACGGCAGGTAGCCGCTGGAGGTGTAGAGGGCGATCGCCTCCGGCTGGGCCGTACCGGTCTCCAGGACCATCCGGAGGCGGCCCGCCGCCCGGGCGCTGTCCTCCAGGGCGGCCAGGATGCGGCGGGCCAGCCCCAGGCCCCGGGCCTCGGGCACGACGTACATGCGCTTGAGCTCGGCGTCGCCGTCCGCGTACCCCTCGCCGTTCTGCTCCTGGGCGCGCCAGCCGCCCGTCGCCACCGGTCGCTCCTGGTCGTCGTACGCGAGCAGGTAGAGGCCGCTCGGCGCCCGGAACATGGCGGGGTCGAGCGGGGTGACGTCGCCCTCGCCGTCGTAGCGCTCGGCGTACTCGAGCTGGACCTGGTCGTTGAGCTTGACCGCGTCAGGGTGGTCGTAGGCGGTGGGCCGAATAATCATGTGGAGTATCGTACTTCTATGCAGTGGATTGGGTGAGTGAATATCCGGCTCGGTATCGTGCCGCAATGCTCACTGTGACCTCCGTGAATGTAAACGGGCTGCGCGCCGCCGCCAAAAAGGGCTTCGTGCCGTGGCTGGCCGGGACGGCCGCCGACGTGATCTGCCTCCAGGAGGTACGGGCCGAACCGCAGCAGCTCCCCGAGGAGGTCAGGCAGCCCGAGGGCTGGCACGCCGTGCACGCACCGGCCGCCGCCAAGGGCCGGGCCGGCGTCTCCCTCTATACGCGCCGCGCGCCGGAGCGGGTGCAGGTCGGCTTCGGAAGCGGTGAGTTCGACGGCAGCGGCCGGTACGTCGAGGCGGACCTGCCCGGTGTCACGGTCGCGAGCCTGTACCTGCCCTCGGGGGAGGTCGGCACCGAGCGGCAGGACGAGAAAGTCCGCTTCATGGGCGAGTTCCTCCCCTACCTCAAGGAGCTGAGGGAGCGGGCGGCGGCCGGCGGGCGCGAGGTCCTGGTGTGCGGCGACTGGAACATCGCCCACCAGGAGGCGGACCTGAAGAACTGGAAGGCCAACCGGAAGAACTCCGGCTTCCTCCCGGAGGAGCGCGCCTGGCTGTCCCGGGTCTTCGGGGAGGCGGAGTACGTGGACGTGGTGCGGGCCCTGCATCCGGAGCAGGAGGGGCCGTACTCGTGGTGGTCGTACCGCGGCCGCGCCTTCGACAACGACGCGGGCTGGCGCATCGACTACCAGGTGGCGACCCCGCGGCTCGCGGAGCGCGCGGTGAAGGCGTACGTCGAACGGGCCACGACCCACGGCGACCGGTGGTCGGACCACGCACCGGTGACGGCGGTCTACGACCTGTAGGCCCGTCGCTTGCGTCGGGGCGGGCGGTCATCCCGAGGAGGCGATTGCCAGGCCGTCATGGGCCTTCGCTGATCAGGCGCTCGGCCTGGCCCGCCTCCTCGGCGGTCACTTCACCGGGCCTGCTGCTGTGCAGCCGCCAATGGGTGACCGCCGCGTCCGGGCCCTGCAGCCGGCCTGTGGACAGGGCGAGGTCGATGCGGTCGCGCACCACGTGCTCGGTGGCGGGCTCGGTGGCGAACAGGGTGCGCAGCAGCACCTGGTCCCCCACCCGTTCCACTCCGGTGTGGTGCGCCGCCAGCGGACATGGCGGCGGGTGTTCCCAGTGTCCGCACAGCGCAGCGGTGATCGCCGCCCCGGGCGCCGCCAGGTCCGCGTCCGGCTGCATGACGAGAACCGCCTCGTGGACGAAGGCACGCCGCATCGGGCCGGCGGGACCCGGGTGGGCCAGTCTGCGGTCCATTGCCATGGACAGCTCCGCCTCCACCACGCTCTTGGCCAGCGGGCGCAGCCGTTCCAGTGCCGCGCCCAGGTCGTCCGGGCCCTGGGCCATGTGGGTGCCCACCAGGGTCGTGAACAGGTCGGCCATTGCCTCCGCGTGCTCGCGGACCCGGCGGCCCGCCGCGAGGACCGCCGCGAGGGGGACGCCCTCGCGGACCAGGGCCGCGGAGACGTCCAGCAGCCGGCGGCTGATGTGGACGATCTGGTCGCCGTCGGTGGCCAGGTAGCCGAGGTCGAGGGCGGCGGCCAGGTTCTCCGCCGTGACCTCGCCCTCGAAGTAGTCGGCCAGCTCCTCGGGCGTGAGGCGGACCGGGGTTTCCTCGGTCCACTGCGGGAGCTCGTCCGGGCCGAGCCCGCCGAGCCCGCCGAGGCCGAGGAGTTCGCCGACGTCCCGGCCGTGCTCGAACGCGGTGATCAGCTCGGCGATGCCGCCCAGGGTGTGGCCGCGTTCGAGCAGCGCGGCGATGGTGCGCAGCCGGGCCAGGTGGTGCTCGTCGTACCAGGCGATCCGGCCCTCGCGGCGCGGAGGCGGGATCAGCTTGCGCTCGCGGTAGAAGCGCAGGGTGCGCACTGTGATGCCGGCCTCCCTGGCCAGCTCGGCCATGCGGTACTCGCGTACGGTGCCGGTGTCGCTCTCCTGTGCTTCTGCCACAGCGGCAGCCTATGTCGTGGGGCCGGGGGCGCGGCGAGCCCCGTACCGTCGGTAACTTTCCTGTGCCGGACCCCTACCCATGAGTACGGTGCTGCTCTACTCTCCCAACCGTGCCAGTGTTCGCTGGCAGAGTCGCAGGACAGCTGGAGGCGGCATGGCCGAGCACGAGCACGTACGAGTGGCGGTGATCGGATCCGGATTCGGCGGCCTCGGCGCCGCGGTCCGGCTGCGCCGCGAGGGAATCACCGACTTCGTGGTTCTGGAGCGCGCGGACTCCGTCGGCGGCACCTGGCGGGACAACAGCTATCCAGGCTGTGCGTGCGACGTGCCCTCGCATCTGTACTCGTTCTCCTTCGCCCCCAACCCCGACTGGCCGCGTACCTTCTCCGGCCAGCCGCACATCCGCGCGTACCTGGAGCACGTCGCCGACACCTTCGGGCTGCGCCCGCACATCCGGCTGAACGCGGAAGTGCGCATGATGCGCTGGGACGGCGACGCGCTCCACTGGGAGATCGAGACCGCGAACGGCCGGCTGACCGCCGATGTCGTCGTCTCCGCGACCGGACCGCTCTCCGACCCCAAGGTCCCCGACATCCCGGGGCTCGCGGACTTCCCGGGCAAGGTCTTCCACTCCGCCCGCTGGGACCACGACCACGACCTCCGCGGCAAGCGCGTCGCGATGATCGGCACCGGCGCCTCGGCCATCCAGATCGTCCCGGCGATCCAGCCCGAGGCCGGCCGGCTGACCCTCTTCCAGCGCACGCCGCCGTGGGTGATGCCGCGCGTGGACCGCGCCATCACGGGCGCCGAGCGCTGGCTGCACCGGCAGCTGCCGTTCACCGGGGCGGCGCGCCGCGGGCTGCTGTGGGGGATCCGGGAGCTCCAGGTGGGCGCCTTCACCAAGCACCCGAACCGGCTGGGGCTCATCGAGTCGCTCGCCAAGGCCAACATCGCGCGGTCCATCAAGGACCCGGCGCTGCGGGCCAGGCTGACTCCCTCGTACCGCATCGGCTGCAAGCGCATCCTGCTGTCGAGCGAGTACTACCCGGCGCTCGCCCAGCCCAATGTGGACGTCGTCGCCTCCGGCCTGACCGAGGTGCGCGGATCGACGCTGGTCGCGGCCGACGGCAGCGAGACCGAGGCGGACGTGATCATCTTCGGTACCGGTTTCCATGTCACCGACATGCCGATCGCCGAACGCGTGGTCGGCGCCAACGGCACCACGCTCGCCGAGGAGTGGAAGGACGGCATGGAGTCGCTGCGCGGCGCGACCGCCGCCGGCTTCCCCAACTGGATGACGATCATCGGGCCCAACACCGGGCTGGGCAACAGCTCGATGATCCTGATGATCGAGTCGCAGCTCAACTACATGGCCGACTACCTGCGTCAGCTGACCACCCTCGGCGGGAAGGCCGCGCTCGCGGCCAGGCCGTCCGCCGTGCAGGCCTGGAACCGCCGGGTGCAGGAGCGAATGAAGCGGACCGTGTGGAACACGGGCGGCTGCACCAGCTGGTACCTGGACGCCAGCGGCCGCAACACGACGATCTGGCCCGGGACGACGGGTGAGTTCCGGCGCGCGACCCGCGAGGTCGACCTCGCCGAGTACGAGGTGCTGCGGGTGCGGGCCCTGGCCGCTGTCCCTGCTGTCGCCGCTTCCGAGGCGGAAGAGGTCTCCGCGTGAGCCGGCTCCTGCATGTGATCGACGGGCCGTACGCCCCTCCCGTCGCCGGGCGTGAACTCACCGCGGTCTCCGCGGACGGATCCCGGCTGCACGTCGAGATCCACGGTCCCGCCGGCGCCCCCGCCGTCGTGCTCGCGCACGGCTGGACCTGCTCGACCGCGTTCTGGGCCGCGCAGATCCGGGGGCTGGCCGACAGCCACCGGGTGATCGTCTACGACCAGCGCGGCCACGGCCGCAGTCCCGCGCCCGCGACGGCCGGCGGCTACAGCACGCACGCGCTGGCGGACGACCTGGACGCGGTGCTCGGCGCGGCGCTGGAGCCGGGCGAGAAGGCCGTGCTGGCCGGCCACTCCATGGGCGGCATGACGCTGATGGCGAGCTCAGGCCGGGCAAGGTTCCGGGAGCACGCCGCCGCCGTACTGCTGTGCAGCACCGGCAGTTCGCGGCTGGTCGACGAATCGCTCGTACTGCCGTTGCGCGCCGGGCGGATACGGAACCGGCTCACCCACTCGGTCCTGGGCTCGCGCGCTCCCCTCGGGCCCGTCACGCCCCTGGCCAAGCGGATCCTCAAGTACGCGACCATGGGCCCCGGCGCGTCCCCCGAGAAGGTGGAGGCGTGCGCGAGGGTCGTGCACGCCTGCCCGCGCGCGGTGCGGCACGGCTGGTCGCACGTCCTCGGCGAACTGGATCTGGACGCAGTCGTACGGGAGATGGCGGTGCCCACCGCCGTGATCGGCGGCACCGCGGACCGGATGACCCCGATCGTGCACGCGCGCGCCCTCGCGGCGACCCTCCCGGTGTGCGTCGGCCTCACCGAACTCGCGGGCGTGGGGCACATGACCCCGGTCGAGGCACCTGAGGCGGTGACCGGACGGATCCGCGAACTGGTGGCCCAGTACGTCCTGATACCCACCCCTGCCGCACCCGTATCCGTACCCGTACCCGTACCGGCCGAGGAGGAGGCGCTGTGAGCGCACGCAGGAGTCTGGAAGGCCAGGTCGCCGTCGTCACCGGCGCGGCCAGGGGGGTGGGCGAGCTGCTGGCCCGCAAGCTCTCCGCGCGCGGCGCGAAGGTGGCGCTGGTGGGCCTGGAGCCCGACGCGCTGAAGGAGGTCTCCGAGCGGCTGCACACCGACAGCGACCACTGGTGCGTGGACGTCACCGACCACGAGGCGATGGCGCGGGTGGCGCAGGAGGTGAAGCAGCGCTTCGGGAAGGTCGACATCGTCGTGGCGAACGCCGGTGTCGCCGCCGGGGGGCCGTTCGTCGACTCCGACCCCGACGCCTGGCGGCGGGTCATCGAGGTCAATCTGATCGGCGGAGCGGTCACGGGACGGGCGTTCATGCCCGTACTCATGGAGAGCCGGGGCTACTTCCTGCAGATCGCCTCGCTCGCCGCCATCACCCCCGCGCCGATGATGACCGCGTACTGCGCGTCCAAGTCGGGGGTCGAGGCGTTCGCGCACAGCCTGCGCGCCGAGGTCGGGTACAAGGGGGTGCGGGTCGGCGTCGGCTATCTGTCGTGGACCGACACGGACATGGTGCGGGGCGCCGACCAGGACGACGTGATGCGCGAGCTGCGGCAGCGGCTGCCCTGGCCGTCGAACCGTACGTACCCGCTCGGCCCGGCGGTGGACCGCATCGTCGCCGGGATCGAACGGCGGTCGGCGCACGTCTACGCGCAGTGGTGGCTGCGCGGGATGCAGGGGGTGCGCGGGTATCTGCCGGGCATCATCGCCACGGTCGGGCAGCGCGAGATGAAGAGGTTCGAGCCGCGTCTTGCCGGTGTCAGCAAGGGACTTGTGGGGGCGGGCGGAGCCGCGGACGAGAGGGAGCGCACGCGCGGTCACTGATCGAAATGCGTGGAATGTCGGCCCGTGTCAGTCTTGTCCAGGCCCAGGGCCTGTCCGGCGGATCAGGGCCGGATAGGACGCGGCGTCTGGTGCGGTGCATCGCAAGGCGCCGGAGTGCCCTAATAGCGGAGCTATTTGGGCATTTCGGCAACGCGGCGAGGTGCCGTGCCTGGGGGCACCTCCCAGCGGTAGCTGGGGGAGCGTCGCGGCCCCGGTCAAGATCCGCCGGACAGGCCCTACACCTCTCACACCCCCTAGGAGTGAATCTCATGGGCATATCGGACCAGTTCAAGGACAAGGCGCAGGAGCTCGCGGACCAGGCCAAGCAGAAGGCGCGCAAGGGCAAGGAAGGGTCGCCGGAGCGTCGCACCCCGCAGGGCACGCCCGAGCGTCGGCCGCAGGGCATGCCCGATCCTGACCGGGAGCGGATGGAGGAGGAGCGGCGGGCCGACGAGGCGCGGCGGAAGTTCGACCAGGACTACGACGTCTGACCTCCCCACCCACGCAGACCACGCAGACGAAGGGCGCGCCCGGACCACCGGGCGCGCCCTCCGTGCCGCCGCCGGGCCCTCAACCCCCGTTGCGCGGCGGGAGCTTGGGGCGGCGCAGGTCCGGTACGTCCCGGTAGTCCGGGGGCGTCGCGGCCGGGTTCCGCTCCAGCAGCTCCAGGGCCACCTCGACCGCGTCGTCCAGCTGCGCGTGGCGGCCTTCCGCCCAGTCGAGCGGGGTGCGCTCGATCTCCAGATCCGGTTCTACGCCGTGGTTCTCGATCGACCAGCCGTACTGGTCGAACCAGGCCGCGTTCATGGGGACGGTGATGACCGTGCCGTCGCCGAGCTGGTGCCGCCCGGTCATGCCCACGACCCCGCCCCAGGTCCGCAGACCCACCACCGGGCCGAGCCCCAGCAGCCGGAAGGCCGCCGTGATCATGTCGCCGTCCGAGGACGTCGCCTCGTCCGCCAGCGCGACCACCGGACCCCGGGGCGAGTTCGAGGCGTAACTGACGGGCTGCGCGTTGCGGGTGAGGTCCCAGCCAAGGATTGTGCGGGTGAGTTTCTCGACCACCAGCTCGCTGATGTGGCCGCCCGCGTTTCCGCGTACGTCCACGATGAGCGCCGGCCGCGAGACCTCCATCCGCAGGTCCCGGTTGAACTGGGCCCAGCCCGAGCCGCCCATGTCGGGGATGTGCAGGTAACCGCACTTGCCGCCGCTCACCTCGTGGACGACCTCACGGCGCTTGGTCACCCAGTCCTGGTACCGCAGCGGCCGCTCGTCGATCAGCGGCACGATCGCGACCCGGCGCGCCCGCCCTTCGCCCTCCGCCGGCTGGAAGGTCAGCTCGACCGTCGTGCCGCCGGCCATCGACAGCAGCGGATACGGTCCGGTCACCGGGTCGACCGGGCGGCCGTCGACATGCGTGAGGACCGCGCCCTCGCGGATACCCGTACCGGCCAGCGGGGAGCGGGCCTTGGAGTCGGACGAGTCGCCCGGCAGGATCCGCCTGACCACCCACGCGCCGTCCCGGCACACGAAGTTGGCGCCGAGGAGGCCCATCGCGCGCTGGTAGTGCGGGGGGCCCTCGTTGCGGCGGGCGGGGGAGACGTACGCGTGCGACGTGCCCAGTTCGCCCAGCACCTCGCGCAGCAGATCGGCGAACTCGTCGGGGGACGCGACCCGTTCGACGAGCGGGCGGTACTGGTCGAGCACGCCGTCCCAGTCGATGCCGCACATCTGCGGCTCCCAGAAGTACGCGCGGATGATGCGGCCCGCCTCGTCGTACGCCTGACGCCACTCGGCCGCCGGGTCGACCTGGTGGAGGATCCGGCGGAGGTCCAGGTAGACGGTGGAGTCGCTGTCGCCGGACTCGGTCGCCGGTACGGCCCGCAGGTCGCCGTCGTCGACCACGACCAGCCGGGTGCCGTCGCCGCTGACCGCGAACCAGTCGAGGTGGCCCACCAGTTCGGTCTTGCGCGCCTTGGAGATGTCGAAGTGTTCGAGTGTGGGACGGCCCGTGGTGTCCGCCGGGTTGACGAACGTCTCGCCGAGCGCGCCCGAGATCGGCCAGCGCAGCCAGACCAGTCCGCCGCCGCTGACCGCGTGCAGCGCCGAGTACTTGGAGGCGGTGACGGGGAAGGGCGTGACCCGGTCCGCGAGGCCCTCGACCTCGACCAGCACCGTGCCGTCGCCCGCCGCCCCGTTCTCGCCGTCCGCCGGGTCCAGGCCACCCGCGGCCGGGCGGCCGTCCGGCGACAGCGCGAAGGGCGAGGGGGTCGCGGACGACAGCGGTACGAGGTAGGGGCGGCAGCCCAGCGGGAAGGAGAGGTCGCCGGTGTGCACGTCGTACACCGGGTCGAACCCGCGCCAGGACAGGAACGCGAGATAGCGGCCGTCGCTGGTGAAGACCGGATTCTCGTCCTCGAAGCGGCCGTTGGTGACGTCGACGATGGTGCGGTCCTTGATCCGGGCCACCTTGATCTGCCGCAGCGAGCGGCCGATGCCGGGATGGGACCAGGTCAGCCAGGCGCCGTCGGGGGAGAAGGACAGGTCGCGGACCGGCCCGTTGACGGACCGGATCAGCTCGGTGACCTCTCCTCCCCCAGACTTCGTCCGGGAGGTGCCCCCAGACTCTTCGGTCGCGTCGATCAGCAGCAGGCGTCCGTCGTTCGAGGCGATCGCGAGCCGCTCGCCGTCGGGGTCGGAGAGCAGCTCCAGTACGCGGCCGAGCTCCCCGGAGGCGAGCCGGCGCGGCTCGCGTTCCCCGCTGGCCCGTGGCAGGTACGCGATCTCGACCGCGTCCTCGCCGTCCGCCGAGGTGACGTACGCGACCTGGCCGCCGCTGCCGAGCATCTCCGGCATCCGGACCCGTACGCCTGGGGTGTCGACGAGGGTGCGGGCCGGGCCGTCGCGGTGGGTGAGCCAGTACAGGCTGCCGCGGACGGACACCGCGCTCGCGCGGCCGGTGGAGTCCACGGAGAGCGAGTCGACATGGCTGGAGGCGGGCACCTGGTAGGTGCGCCGGCCGGCCCGCGGGCCGCCGAGGCGTACGTCGAGCTTGCGCGGTACGGCGTCTGCGCCCAGGTCCTCGACGATCCACAGATCGCCCGCGCACTGGTACACGACCCGGTGGCCGTCGCTGGAGGCGTGCCGGGCGTAGAACTCGTCGTGGTCGGTGTGCCGCCGCAGGTCGGTGCCGTCCGGCAGGCAGGAGTAGAGGTTGCCGATGCCTTCGTGGTCGGACAGGAACGCGATACGGCCGGACACGAACATCGGGCAGTCGAGATGGCCGCCGATGCCGTCCAGCAGCCGCTTGCCGTGCAGCCACAGCCGGCCGGTCGCCCCGCCGCGGTAGCGCTTCCAGGCGGCGGGCTCGTGCGGGGGCTTCCCGGTGAGCAGCATCGTGAGGTGCTCGCCCTCGATGTCCGCGACCTGGATGTCGGAGGCCGGGCCCCAGGGAAGCCGCCGGCCGGGGGAGCCGTCGGTGGCCACCTTGTAGGCCCAGGAGAAGTACGAGAAGGGCTGGCCGTGCGAGGAGACGGCCAGGATGTTGCCGTCGGGGTCCCAGCCGCAGACCCGGGTGTCGGTGGAGCCCCAGTAGGTGAGCCGGCGGGCCGGGCCGCCCTCGACCGGGGCGAGGTGGATCTCGGGGTCGAGGCTGCGCCAGGTCGTGTACGCGATGTGACGGCCGTCGGGGGAGAAGCGCGGGTGGCTGACTCTGGTCCGGTCGACGGTGACTCGCCAGGCGCGACCGGGGCGCTGGCCGGCGGGGACGAGGGGGGCAACCCAGAGGTCGTCCTCGGCGGCGAAGCAGAGCAGGTCGTCGTGGAGATGCGGACAGCGGAGATACGCGAGGTCGTCACTCACGTTCCCATGCTTTCCGCGTTGTGGGGGGCGCGGCAACTCGTACGCACGGAGTAGTCGTACGGGCCGCGTCCGGGGTCGTGACACAGGCCACAGCGAAACGGTTTCGTTTCGATGGGGCGGGCGCGGTAAGTTAAGCGTACGAAACCGTTTCGTTCGGATAGGCGGACGTACGGATTCTCGGACGGCGGGCCAACAGGCGGACAGGAGGTGGGTAATGGCCAAGTGTGTGATGTCGCGGCGCAGCCGGATCACGCCGGAGCGCGAGGCCGAGCTGTACGAAGCCGTGCTCGACCTGCTGCGAGACGTCGGCTACGACGCCCTGACCATGGACGCCGTAGCCACCCGGACCCGCTCCAGCAAAGCCACCCTCTACCGCCAGTGGGGGAGCAAGCCGGAGCTGGTGGCGCGTGCGCTGCGGCACGGGACGCCGGTGGACGTCTCGGAGATCGACACCGGCAGCCTGCGCGGCGACTTCCATGAAATCGTGGCGCGCTCGGACGACGTCCGCATGCAGCGGGACACCGCGCTGCTGCGTGGTCTCGCCCGGGCTGTCCACGAGAACCCCGATCTGCTTCAGGCGCTGCGTGAGCTGCTCATCGAGCCCGAGATGACCGGACTCGACGTCGTGGTGCAGCGTGCGATCGACCGTGGCGAGGTCGCCGCGGACAACCCCGCACTCAAATACATGTCGCACATGCTCATCGGCGCCTTCATCGCCCATCCGCTGATCCAGGACCGGTCCCCCGACCAGGCCTTCCTCGGCGACTACATCGACTCCGTGGTCCTCCCCGCCCTCGGCGTCTGACTCTCCCCGCAGCACCAAGCCCCACCTGACGCGCACCGCTCACGTCGTCGGGCTGGTCATTCCTGCCCTCTTGTTCCAACGACCTGACCGGGAGTACGCCCTCGTGGCCACGTTCCTCTACAAGCTCGGGCGGTTCGCCTTCCGGCGCCGCCGCTTCGTCGCCCTGCTGTGGGTGGCCCTGCTGGCGCTCGCCGGGGTCGGCGCGGCCTCCGCCTCGACCGCCACCTCCAGCTCCTTCTCGATACCCGGCACGGAGGCCCAGAAGGCCTTCGACCTGCTGGAGCAGCGCTTCCCGGGCGCCAGCGCCGACGGCGCGACCGCCCGCGTCGTCTTCAAGGCCCCCGACGGCCAGAAGATGACCGACCCGGCCCACAAGGCCGAGGTCCAGAAGGTCGTCGCCGACCTGAAGTCCGGCTCGGACCAGGTGGCCTCGGTCGTCGACCCGTACGCCGGCAAGGCGGTGAGCCGGGACGGCTCGACCGCGTACACGCAGGTCTCGTACAAGGTCAGCGGGATGGAGCTGACCGAGGAGACCCGGGAGGCGCTCACGGGGGCGGGCGAGGAGGCGCGGGACGCCGGCCTCACGGTCGAGATCGGCGGAGACGCGCTCCAGGCCGCGCCCGAGACCGGGGCCGGCGAGATCATCGGTGTCGTCGTGGCCGCGATCGTGCTCGTGATCACCTTCGGTTCGCTGGTGGCCGCCGGACTGCCGCTGCTCACCGCGATCATCGGCGTCGGCATCGGCGTCTCGACGATCGCCGCCCTGGCGAACGTCCTGGACCTGGGTTCCACCACGGCGACGCTCGCGACGATGATCGGTCTCGCGGTCGGCATCGACTACGCGCTCTTCATCGTCTCCCGCTACCGGGCCGAGCTGGCCGAGGGGCGCGAGCGTGAGGAAGCGGCTGGACGGGCCGTCGGAACGGCCGGTTCCGCCGTCGTCTTCGCCGGCCTCACCGTCGTCATCGCCCTGGTCGGCCTGGCCGTCGTCAACATCCCGATGCTCACCAAGATGGGCGTCGCCGCGGCCGGCACGGTCGTGATCGCCGTACTCATCGCGCTCAGCCTCATCCCGGCGCTGCTCGGCTTCGCCGGCAAGAGGGTGCACGGCCGCAAGGCCCGCAAGGCGCCTCTGACGAAGACCGACGACAAGCCCAACATGGGCACCCGCTGGGCGCGTTTCGTGCTGCGCCGGCCGGTCGCCGTACTGCTCACCGGTGTGGTCGGGCTCGGCGTCATCGCCGTACCCGCCGCCTCGCTGGAGATGGGTCTGCCGGACGACGGCTCGCAGTCGGTCTCCACCACCCAGCGCAAGGCGTACGACCTGCTGTCCGACGGGTTCGGCCCCGGCTTCAACGGGCCGCTGATGGTGGTCGTCGACGGCGACAAGGCGGCGGCCGGCCGCACGGCGAGCGAGATCGAGGGCCTCGACGGGGTCGCGGCGGTCACCCCGCCCACGCCCAACGAGGCCGGGGACACCGCGATCATCACCGTCGTACCGAAGGACCGCCCGTCCTCGGTCGAGACCGAGGACCTGGTGCACACCATCCGGGACACCAGCGGTGACAACGTGCTGGTCACCGGCGCCACCGCGATGAACATCGACTTCTCGCAGAAGATGAACGACGCGCTGCTGCCCTACCTCGCGCTCGTCGTCGGTCTCGCTTTCCTGCTGCTGATGGTGGTCTTCCGGTCGGTCCTGGTCCCGCTCAAGGCGGCCCTCGGGTTCCTGCTCTCGGTCGTCGCCGCGCTCGGCGCGGTCGTCGCCGTCTTCCAGTGGGGCTGGCTCGGCTCCGTCTTCGGCGTCGAGCAGACCGGCCCGATCATGAGCATGATGCCGATCTTCATGGTGGGCGTCGTCTTCGGCCTGGCCATGGACTACGAGGTCTTCCTGGTCACGCGGATGCGGGAGGCTTACGTCCACGGCGAGCGGCCGGGGCAGGCGATCGTCACCGGCTTCCGGCACGGGGCCCGGGTCGTCACCGCCGCGGCGGTGATCATGATCGCGGTCTTCTCCGGCTTCATCGGGTCCAGCGAGCAGATGATCAAGATGATCGGCTTCGGTCTGGCGATCGCCGTCTTCTTCGACGCGTTCGTGGTCCGGATGGCCGTCGTGCCGGCGGTCCTCGCGCTGCTGGGCAAGAAGGCCTGGTGGCTGCCGCGCTGGCTGGACCGGGCGCTGCCCAATGTGGATGTGGAGGGCGAGCAGCTGCGTGAGCGGCTGGCGGACCCGGACCCGGACGAGGAGCGCGAGCTGGTGCGCGTCTGAGTCCGAGGTCCAGGCGTCAGTCCGAGTCCGGGCGTCAGCCCGAGGGTCAGGCGTCAGCGGCCCGGTCGTGCTCCCGAGGGGGTGCGGCCGGGCCGCTGCGCGTCCGCCGCCATCTCGACCGCGTAGGTGTGGCGCAGGAAGCGGCGCAGCGCCGAGCTGTCGAACTGCACCACCGCCACGCCTTCGGGCGCGTGGAACTCGACCACCACCTGGACCCGGCCGCACGGCCAGACCCGGACGTCGCCGGTGCCTGCGGGGGCGCGCAGTCCCGTTTCCAGGAGGCCGCGGGTGAGCATCCACTCGTTCTCGGTGCCGTCGGGGGAGAGGCCGGCGGGGAACACGATGCTCACGCTTTGGGGCGCGTCCGGATCGAAGCGCAGGGCGACGGGGACCGCTCTGTAGTAGGGAGCATCGGTGATGATGCGCGCGCGGGCAGGGTCTTCGACGGCGGTGGACATCGGCCGGCTCCTCACACTCGCGACGTATGTCCTCCAATGTCGCATATTTCCGCGCGTTTGCTCGAACTCGATTGCGGCTCCGCCGCTCTTGCAATGAGTTTGCAGGTGGGCACTATCATCAAACGGTTAAGCATTTCATCAGGACTGGATCGGACGACCGGGCCGACCGGACCGACCGCAGGAAGCGGAGCCCACCTATGCATGTCCCCGACGGATTCATCAACGCACCGGTCTCGGTGGCCGCCGGAGTCGTCGCGGCCGGTGCCGTCGCCGTCAGCCTGCGCGGCGCGCGGAGGGAACTTGGGGGTACCTCCCATGCCGAAGGCTATGGGGGAGAGCGGACGGCGCCGCTGGCCGGGCTCGTCGCCGCGTTCATCTTCGCCGTGCAGATGCTGAACTTCCCGGTCGCGGCCGGTACGAGCGGCCATCTACTGGGCGGGGCACTGGCCGCGATACTCGTCGGCCCGTACACCGGCGTGCTCTGTGTGTCCGTGGTGCTGCTGATGCAGGGCATCCTCTTCGCCGACGGCGGGCTCACCGCCCTCGGCGTGAACATCACGATCATGGGTGTGGTGACGGCCGTCGTCGCGTACGCCCTCTTCCGCGGCCTGGTCAAGATCCTGCCGGGCGGCCGCCGCTCGGTGACCGCCTCCGCCTTCGTCGCCGCGCTGGTCTCCGTGCCCGCCTCGGCGGCCGCGTTCACCCTGCTCTACGCGGTCGGCGGTACGACCGACGTGCCGATCGGCAAGGTGCTGACCGCCATGGTCGGCGTCCACGTGCTGATCGGCATCGGCGAGGCCGCGATCACCGCGGCGACCGTGGGTGCGGTCATCGCCGTACGCCCCGACCTGGTGCACGGCGCCCGGGGGCTGTCCGCGCCGCTCAAGCTCCGCGTCGGCGGCGAGCTGGTGGACGCGCCCGCCGCGGCGCCCGCGCCGGCCGCCGCGCGGTCCACTCGTACGGTGTGGGGCGCGGGCCTGGCCGCCACCCTGGTCCTGGCCGGGTTCGTCAGCTTCTACGCCTCCGCCAACCCGGACGGCCTGGAGAAGGTCGCCGCGGAGGTCGGCTTCGACAAGAACGTCGAGGAGCACGACGCCGCCGGCTCCCCGCTCGCCGACTACGGCGTCAAGGACGTCGACAACGCCCGGCTGTCCGGCGGCCTGGCCGGTGTCATCGGCGTCGGCGTGACCGTCGCCGCGGGCAGCGGGGTCTTCTGGGCGGTCCGTCGCCGCCGTACCGAGGAGCCGGCCTCCGGAGCGGCCTCGGCGTCCGCCGTGTCCCCGGCCGGCTCGGCGGCGCGCGCGGGGGACACGGCCTGACATGGGCGCGGGCCACGCACACAAGCTCTACCGGCACGGGCACTCGCCGGTCCACGAGCTGCCCCCGCACTGCAAACTCGCCGCGGTCTTCTGCTTCGTACTGGTCGTCGTGTCCACCCCGCGCGAGGCGGTGTGGGCCTTCGGCCTGTACGCGGCACTGCTCGCGGGGGTCGCGGCGGTGGCTCGTATCCCGGCCGGCTTCCTGCTGAAGCGGCTGCTGATCGAGATCCCGTTCGTCGCCTTCGCTGTGCTCATGCCGTTCGTGGCGGAGGGCGAGCGCGTCGACGTGCTCGGCATGTCGCTGAGCGTCTCCGGCCTCTGGGGCGCGTGGAACATCCTGGCCAAGGGGACGCTCGGCGTCGCCGCGTCCGTACTCCTCGCCTCGACGACCGAGCTGCGCTCGCTGCTGCTCGGGCTGCAACGGCTGAAGCTGCCGCCCCTGCTCGTCCAGATCGCCTCCTTCATGATCCGCTACGGCGATGTGATCAGCGACGAGATGCGCCGGATGTCGATCGCCCGGCGCTCGCGCGGCTTCGAGGCGCGCGGCGTAAGGCAGTGGGGCGTCCTCGCCAAGACGGCCGGCGCCCTCTTCATCCGCTCGTACGAGCGCGGTGAACGGGTGCACCTGGCGATGGTCAGCCGTGGGTACGCGGGCGCCATGCCGGTGATCGACGAGGTGACGGCCTCGCGGGCGCAGTGGGCGTACGCGGCCGCACTCCCGGCGGCGGCCCTCGCCGTCTGCCTGATGGGATGGACCCTGTGAACGATTCCCTGTCGCCCCTGTCGCCCCTGTCGCCCCTGTCGCCCGCGGCGCCCGTGTCGTCGGCGTCGCCGTCCTCGCCTCCGTCGCTGGAGGTGTCCGGCCTCGCCTACGCCTATCCGGACGGCCACCAGGCCCTGTACGGCGTCGACCTGACCGTCGCGCGCGGCGAACGGGTCGCGCTGCTGGGCCCCAACGGCGCCGGCAAGACCACCCTCGTCCTGCACCTCAACGGCATCCTCGACGCCGGCGTGGGCTCCGTGCGGGTCGCCGGACTCCCGGTCGAGAAGCGGAACTTCGCGGAGATCCGCCGGCGCGTGGGCATCGTCTTCCAGGACCCGGACGACCAGCTGTTCATGCCGACGGTCCGCGAGGACGTGGCGTTCGGCCCGGCGGCCTCCGGGCTGCGCGGCGCGGAGCTCGACGCCCGGGTCACCACGGCGCTGGAGCGGGTGGGCATGGCCGAGTACGCGGAACGGCCCCCGCACCACCTGTCGTTCGGGCAGCGCCGCCGGGTCGCCGTCGCGACCGTACTGGCGATGGAGCCCGAGATCCTGGTGCTGGACGAGCCGTCGTCCAACCTCGACCCGGCGTCCCGCCGCGAACTGGCCGACATCCTGCGGTCGTTGGACGTCACCGTGCTGATGGTGACGCACGATCTGCCGTACGCGCTGGAGTTGTGCCCGCGTGCGGTGGTGCTCAGCGAGGGGGTCATCGTGGCCGACGGCCGTACGCAGGATCTGCTGTGCGACGACGACCTGATGCGGGCGCACCGCCTGGAGCTGCCGTTCGGCTTCGATCCGCGCGCTGTCTCCTTTTAACGCCGACCTCGCACTGCTCGGCGCCGGGGCGCCTCCCAGGCTTCGGCCGGCTGCGCCGGACTCCGTCCGTCGGAGTGGTCGCGGCGCACCAGGTCTGTCCGTACTCCAACGTGACCCGCGACAACATCGACGTCGCGATCGTGCTGAGCTGACCCGCGCGGCGGGCGGTTGCCCGTCCGTTGCACCATGGAGGGACGACGCGCCACCCGGGCGCCTCGGAACAACGTGGGAGTGAGTGCGCGCGTGGACGTCCAGGGCACGGTTGCGGCCGGCTTCGAGCCGGTCAGGGACGCCTTCGTACGCAACTTCGAGCAGCGCGGCGAGCGCGGCGCCGCGGTCGCCGTCTACCGGGACGGGCGCAAGGTCGTCGACCTGTGGGGCGGTACGCGCGACGTGGACGGCACCGAGCCGTGGGCCGTCGACACCGCGCAGATCGTGCGGTCCGCGACGAAGGGGGTGGCCGCGGCGGTGCCGTTGCTGCTCCACCAGCGGGGGCAGCTGGACCTGGACGCGCCGGTGGGCACGTACTGGCCGGAGTTCAAGGCCGGCGGCAAGGAGCGGGCGCTGGTACGGCACCTGCTCGCGCACCGGGCGGGCGTGCCGGTGCTCGACCGGCCGCTGACGGTGGCGGAGGCGGGGGACGGGGAGAGCGGGCCGCTCGCGGTCGCGGCACAGCAGGCGGTCTGGGAGCCCGGTACGGACCACGGCTACCACGCGCAGACGTACAGCTGGCTGCTCGGTGAGCTGGTCCGCCGGGTGACCGGGCGGAGTATCGGGCGCTGGACGGCGGAGGAGATCGCGGGCCCGCTCGGCCTGGACTTCTGGATGGGCCTGCCGCCGGGGGAGGCGCACCGGGCGGGGCGGGTCGGTCCGGTGGAGGAGCCTGCGGGGGGCGGTGCTGCGGCGTTGCGGCTGAGGCCCAAGCGCAGCGTTTCGGAGGCGTACCGGGATCCGGAGTCCCTGACGCGGCGGGCGTTCGGGGCCATCGATCCGGTCCCGGACGAGAACGACCCGGCGTACCGGGCCGCCGAACTGCCCGCCTCCGCGGGCATCTCGACGGCCCGCGCGCTGGCCCGCTTCTACGCCGCGACGATCGGTGAGGTCGACGGCCACCGGCTCTTCGCCCCGGCGACGCTGACGCTGGCCCGCACGGAGGAGTCCGCGGGTCCGGACCGGGTGTTGGTCGTGAACACCCGCTTCGGCCTGGGCTTCATGCTGCACGGCCCGGCGTCCCCGCTGCTGGGCCCGGGCTCGTTCGGCCACCCGGGCCGCGGCGGCTCGCTGGGCTTCGCGGACCCGGAGTCGGGAATCGCGCTCGGGTACGTGACCAACGGCATGCGGAAGGGAGTCACGGCGGACCCCCGCGCCCAGGCCCTGGTGAGGGCGGTACGGGTGGCGGTGGCGGGGTAGCGGGGGGTGAGCCGGGGGGCGGGCAGCCGTGCCCGGGGGCGGGTTCGTGCGGGTGGGGGGCCGCCCGGTTGGTGATGATGGCGGCTCCGGGCCGGGTGTCAAGGGCGCTCCCTGCGGTCGCGTCGCTGCGCGATGGGCTGCGCCCACCCTGGACTCCCGTCCCTCCACCGCTACTGCTTGTTGAGGGGGCGGCCCCCGGAGCGGGGTCCCGGGGCTGCTGGTGCCCCGCTTGCGGGTCCGCCCCCGGCCGCAGGCCGGTGGGCGGTTGCGGGGCGCGGCAGGCCCGGGATGGGCGCGGCCCCGGCTCGGCGGCCACCGGGTGGTGGGTGGTGCGCGGTCGGCTCGGGCTGGGCCCGGCCCGGCCAAGCGGCCGCAGGCCGGTGGGTGGTCCGCCATCGACTCGCGGGAGTCCGGCTCCGGCTCAGCGACCACCGGGTAGTGGGTGACCAGGCGGGTGCGGCAGGTCCGGGATGGGCCCGGCCCCCGGCTCAGCGGCCGCAGGCCGGTGGGCGGGGGCCGCGGGTGGCAGGCCGGGAGGTGCTTGGCCCCGGCTATCCGGCTGTCAGGTCGGTGGAGCTGAGGTATGACTACATCTGTCGGCATGCGGGGTCCGCCGAGCCTCAATCCTGTCCGGTTTGCCGGGGTTTGTGGCCTGCTTGGGGGCCCCCTCGGCCGCTTGGTGTCGTCTCACCTCGGATTGGGCGTTGTTCCGGTGCAACAGGCGGCCGTCGGCCGCTATGCCGGGGCCAGCAGTCCCCGAACCTGGTGCGTGTCTTGTACCTACCCACCGGGCTGAGGTCACCGACGAGAGCGCAGCCAGCGTCCCGGCTCTGGTGGGGCCCCGCTCCCCGGGGCCGCCCGAC